>JBBRWF010000210.1:0-7471 GCA_038249405.1 Anaerolineales bacterium | reverse complement strand
CTGGTTTTGGCTTTTTGTTATAAACTCTTTTTGTCCCCCCCTTATTGGTTTTTTTCGCAACCCTTTGGGACCAAAAAAACACCACAAAAAAACCTTTCCTCTTCGGTGTCACACAAACTATTATTGACGTTAAATATGGATTGCGCTGCCCAATGCGCCGTGAGCCGCTTCCATAACTGCCTCCGAGATCGTGGGATGTGCGTGCACGTTTCGCGCAATCTCCTCGGGGGTCAATTCCAGCATATGCGCGAGCGTCAGTTCGGGCAGCAGTTCAGTTACTTCCGGCCCGATCATGTGCGCCCCCAATATTTCGCCGTATTTCTCATCCACCACCAGCTTAACCCAACCGGCATAATCACCCAGCCCCAGGGCTTTGCCGTTGGCCTGGAAAGGGAATCGACCGATCTTGACGGCGTATCCGCGTTCTTTGGCCTGCGCCTCGGTCAGGCCGAAGGAAGCCACCTGCGGCTGGCAGTATGTGGCGCGTGGCATCATTTCATAATCCAACGTAATGGTTTCGTGTCCCGCGATATTCTCAGCGCAAATGATCCCCATTGCCGAGCCAACATGCGCCAGCATTAACTTGCCGGTTACATCGCCAATTGCCCAGATGCCCGGCACATTTGTAGCCATTTTCTCGTCAATTTCAACAAAGCCGCGCTCGCTGATTTTGACACCTACTTCTTCCAGCCCCAGGCCTTTGGAGTTTGGCCGGAAACCAATCGCAACCAACGCTTGTTCCGCTTCCAATACCTTGCTTTCGCCGCCAGCCGATACGGTTACTTTTACGCCCGCATCGCTTGTTTCAACGGATTCGACTTTGTGACCCACCAGGGTCTTGATCCCGCGTTTCTTAAAGGCCTTGTCCAACTCGCTGCTGATCTCTACATCTTCCAGCGGCACAATGCGCGGCAGCATTTCAACGATGGTCACTTCCACGCCGTAAGAACTCCAGATGGTGGAAAATTCCACCCCGATGGCGCCCGACCCAATGACAATCACCGACTTTGGCAGTTTTTCCTGCAAGATTGCTTCCAGGTAGGTGACAACTTTCTTGCCGTCCACCTTCCAGGCGGCCGGCACAGCTGATGTCGCGCCAGTAGCCACGATGATGTTCTTAGCTTTTATCTCACTGACCTTGCCATCCTTATCGGTCACACTGATCGTGTCTTTGGCCGTAAGTTTTGCTGTGCCCATCTGCACGGTGATGTTGTTCTTCTTCATCAAAAAGCCGATGCCTTTTACCAGCCGGTCCGAGACCTGGCGGCTGCGCCGGGTCGCCACGCTGAAATCAAGTACCAGGTTTTCAAATGAGAACCCAAACTCTTTGCCGCGTTCGCGCAGCGTATGCGCTACTTCTGCATTCTTGAGCAGTGCTTTGGATGGGATGCAACCCACGTTCAGGCATACGCCTCCCAGCCACTGTTTATCTACAATAGCGGTTTTTTGCCCCAACTGCGCCGCGCGAATGGCGGCCACATATCCGCCGGGGCCTGCACCAACCACAACTACATCAAATTCTTCAGCCATAAAAAACTCCTTCTCATGAAAGTTGGGATGTTTTTCCCAACGATAAATTAGATACAAACAAACTTATTTTACTACGCCAACCAGCTTAGTCACCAATTACCTTTACAGCCACCTTCTCACTTTTGCCATGTAATTCAAATATTTTTCCCCAAACTTGCGTTTGAGATAAGCCTCTTCGCGGTCAATCGCGAAACGGTTATAAGCATCTATGGCGAATGTAACCAGCGCAACCCCCCAATATGTTCCAAAGATGAGTGGTAAAGCGATTACAACTGCCACATATCCGAGATAAATAGGGTTACGCGAGAAGCGGTATGGGCCGCTCATTACGATCTCATTTGTAGGTGTGCTTGGATTGGGTGACGTACCGCTTTTTTTCATTGCCATTAATGCGCTGAAACCCAGGCCCAGCCCACACAGGATGATCGCCCAGCCCACCAAATACATCCAGGCCGGGAAAGGAATGGGGATGGGCAGTTTCCATCCAAACAGCAGCGCTACGATAAGAAATAGCATCATCAAAAACTGTGGATCTACTGGCAGATTGGCTGTGTCTTTAGCAGCTTTGCTCAAGGTGAACTCCAGTGCGAAGGGAATGCTAAAAATTGGAAAGTGTTATTTTGCTTGCGCGGTCAGCAAAAATACAGGAAAGGCTCTGGAAGCCCCATTGACCTGCTTGATGACCGAAAAGACCGAAGAAAATTGCACCTGGCTGAACCTGGCGTTTTCCGCTAGTTCTTGAAGCAGTTCCCGTTCAAAGCCTTTGTGAACATCCGTCACAGTGGACCCATGAAAACCCCCATCCTCTTTTTCCAGATCTGCGATGCACAAAAACCCGCCTGGTTTGAGCAGGGTTCTGAAATATCGCAAGGCCCCGTCCGTATCCGGTATATGGTGCAGGGTCAGCAGCGAGTAGATTACATCGAAGCGGGTTTCCGGCACTGGCTGAAAATCCACATTGACCAGCAAGGGGTGCATGTTGGTCACACCCGAGTTTTGTATCTTGCCCGCCAAAACATCCAGCATGCCCTGTGATGTATCCGCCAGGGTGATCGATTCGAAGTCACTTTGCAGGGCAAAGCTTAAAAGCCCGGTGCCGCAGCCGTATTCTAGGGCGGTCATGCCGGGTTTCAGCGTGCCAGTGGCGCGGATGGCATCAGCCACCACGCGCGCGCGTGCCACCTTTGCCGGGTCGGCATCCCAATCTTTTGCGCGTTCATCAAAACTGCTCATTCTTGCCAGCCTTCCAGTGTTTGCTTGACCTTCGCCAAGAACCAATCAGCCGAGGCGCCGTCCAGGATGCGGTGGTCAAAGACAAAGGATAAATATACCATCGGTCGGATGGCAATTGAATCATTTCCAAACGAATCAGTGATTACAACAGCCCGCTTTTGCATGGCGCCTGCGCCTAAAATGCCGCACTGCGGCTGGTTGATGATCGGCATGGCAAACAGCGAGCCGCTCACCCCGTGATTGGTCAGCGTGAATGTGCCCCCTTTGACTTCGTCGGGAATAAGTTTTTTAGCTCTGGCCCGTGCGGCAAGATCATTTACTGCGCGCGCCATACCCAAAAGCGATAGGCTGTCCGCGGCTTTAATGACTGGAACGATCAAGCCTTCTTCTCCTAGTGAAGCAGCCATGCCCAGGTTAATGGCCGAATGAACAACCACCCCGCCATCGCTCCAGGATGAATTGACCAGTGGGTACGCCTTGAGGCCGCTGACGATGGCCGTCATAAAATAGGCCGTGAAAGTCAGTTTGGCTCCGTTGCGCACAAAGGATTCCTTGTTCGCATTGCGGTGCGCCGCCGCGCGCGACATGTCAACTTCCATAACGGTCAGAACGTGCGGCGAGGTCTGCTTGGAAGCCAGCATGTGTTCGGCAATCGATTTACGCATGGGCGTATGCTTAATGATGGTATCACCCGGTTGGGTTGGGTTTGGCGCCTGGGTTATAGCTGTTTCGCGAGTCGGGGCAGATTCCTGGTGCGCAGCTTTAGTCGCTACAGTAGCGCTTACAGAACCCTTTTCTACGAAAGCCAGCACATCGTTTTTAGTAATCCGGCCTCCCAACCCGCTGCCGGTTACCTGGCGCAGGTCTACGCCATATTCAACCGCAATTTTTGCCACTACCGGTGAAATAAAGCCCATCTCTTTTGTGCTGTCTTTTTCCACGCTTTCAGAATGCTCGATGACTGCGCCGGTTTGCGCTGCAGCCGCTTCTGGCACGGGTGCTTCGCTTTCGACCGTTTCGCCAGGCTGACCAATGATCGCCAGTAGTTCGCCTACCCGCGCGGGTTGGCCGTCTGTGAGTATGATACTTAAAAGAATACCCGAAGCCGGAGCGGGAATTTCAGTGTCTACCTTGTCAGTATTGACTTCAACCAGCGGTTCTAATTCGGTGATTACATCACCGATGTTTTTGAGCCATTTGGTAATAGTGATTTCTTCAACACCTTCACCCAGTCTTGGAACAAGAAATTTTATGCTCATATTTTTCCTCTTGCATTTCAGCCAAACTTAACCAATTTTCGGGTATCTCGCCGGGTCAACTTCGTGCATCATCTCGTACACCGCATCGTAAATGCTTTCGGTGCTTGGTTTGGACCAGTAGTCTCCATCCGACCCATAGGCCGGGCGGTGACTGCTGCCGGTCAGGGTTTTGGGGGCAGAATCCAACAGGCTGTACCCGCCCTGTTTTTCAATCACTTGTTGCAGCATGGTTGCGCTTGCGCCGCCAGGAACATCTTCATCTACGAACAAAATGCGGCTGGTCTTTTTGAGCGACTCGCTGATCTTTCCGGGCAAGTCAAAAGGCAGGAGTGTCTGTACATCGATCACTTCCGTCTCAATTCCATCCTTGGCAAGCTTGGCGGCGGCGTCCAGGGCAATACGGCAGCAGGCCCCATACGTTACCAGGGTTACATCTGTGCCTGCTCGCAGAATTTCCGGCACGCCCAGTGGCAGGCAAAACTCACCAATGTTTTGGGGCAGGCGCTCTTTCTGACGGTAGCCGTTGAGTACTTCAACGAGGATGGCTGGTTCATCCGCCTGCAAAAGGGTGTTATAAAAACCGGCCGCGTGTGTCATGTCACGCGGAACCAGCAGGTACATGCCGCGCACCAACCCCAGAATGCCTGCCATGGGTGAACCGGAATGCCAGATTCCTTCCAGCCGGTGTCCGCGGGTGCGGATGATCACCGGCGCTTTTTGGCCCCCGGCAGTGCGCCAGTACAGGTTGGATAGATCATCGCTCATTAATTGCAACGCATAGAGCAGGTAATCCAGGTACTGTATCTCCGCGATCGGGCGCAGTCCGCGCATGGCCAGGCCAATTGCCTGTCCCAAAATGGTTGCCTCGCGGATGCCCGTGTCACTGATGCGCAGCGGCCCGTATTTTTCTTGCAGGCCGCGAAAGCCCTGATTCACATCTCCCAGTAGGCCCAGATCTTCCCCAAAAGCAATTATGCGCGGGTCGCGGGCGATGGCGGCATCGAAACAGGCATTCAAAATCTCGAAGCCCATCAGGTTGGGTGAATTGGAACCATATTGCACAGGCACTTCCGGCACCTTCAGCGCAGTTCCACTATACAGGTGCGAACCGTAACGCTGCTCGTTAACGGCCTGGTCTGATGTTTTCCAGGCTTTTAGCCGGTCATAAATTGGATTGGGATCGTGCCGCACAGCGCGCAGAACCTCGTGGGCAGTGGTATGTAAATCACGCCGGAACGGATTGGGGTTGGTGAATAGCCCGTTGCGCAGGCGTGCCAATTCTGCAGCCTGCGCCGAGACCGGTACCAGGCTGTCCAGAATATCGAGCAGCTGTCTGCGCTCGGCCAGTATGGGGCTTGTATACGCTTCCCAGGCCGCTTTACGCGCGTTTTCCACGCTATCCCGGTCTTGTGCTTCGCACGCTTCCAATTCCGCTTCGCTAAGCATGTTGTTTTGCAGCATCCATGCCCGCATCTTGCGCAGGCAGTCAAATTCCTGCTCCCACGCCAGGCGGTCTGCCGGTTTATATCTTTCGTGCGAACCGGATGTGCTGTGACCAAGCGGCTGGGTGCCTTCGGTGATATGCACCAACGCCGGAACGTGAAATTCCCGCGCTGTTTCAGCCGCTGCCGCAAAGGTTTCCAGTAAGGCAGGATAATCCCAGGCGCGCGCTGTATAGCAATCGTAGCCCTGTTCTGCTTTTTGGGCCGGCTGGTTGGCATCCCGCTCAAATCCACGCAATATTGTGCCTATGTTTTCTTTTACCATTTGCAGCCGGTTGGGTACCGAAATGCCATAGCCGTCATCGTAAATGATAATTACCGCGGGTGCTTTTAACACCCCAATCGCATTGACCGACTCCCAGAACAGCCCTTCTGAGGTGGAAGCATTGCCAATCGTTGCCCAGACCACCTCGTCACCGTTATGTGAAAATTGGGTCATTTCTGCCAGTTCTGGGATATTTCGATACAGTCGTGAAGCATACGCCAGTCCCACGCTGCGAGGCATTTGCCCAGCCGTAGGCGAGATATCTGCTGCCACGTTGTACATTTCAGTCTGGTTTCGCCATAATCCGCCGGGTGAAATATAGCGTGATGCGAAATGCCCGTTCATGGCCCGCCCGGCAGTGGCGGGTTCGTGCTCCATATCTGCATGGGCGTAAAGCTGTGCAAAAAAGTTTTGCAGGCTGATCACACCCAACATTAACATCCAGGTCTGGTCGCGGTAATAGCCAGAGCGCCAGTCACCTTTGCGAAAAGCATGCGCAATGGCAATCTGCGGCAGTTCTTTGCCGTCACCAAAAATACCAAATTTGGCTTTTCCGCTTAATACTTCTCGACGGCCAATCAAAGATGCCTGCCGGGACTTGTAAGCCATCCGGTAATCATTGATGATCTCATCAGTTGCCAGGGGAGTGTTTTTGGAGGACTTACGATTGGGCATTTGTTTTCCTCACGATTTGGGTAAATCTCCTCTGATTATACCGAATCGGAAAATAAAAACAAAAGGAATTTAGCATGCCTACCAGTTATAATTTTGCCAGGCAGTTAATGATTAATTTGCTACCTGTGCGGCGATATTGGGAGGCCGGTTGGCTAAATGATGTCAAACGAAACGATAGCGACCGGCGACAGGGTCAGCATTCTGCTCGATTCTGAATTTTGGGGCGGATCAGGTTGGTTTGAAGGCGTTGTCGTCAGGGTTGACCCGTATTCAAAACACCGCAGCTTCTATTGGGTGGAGCTCGATGCTGAGTCGCAAGCCATCCTCGGGCGTGGGGTCAGGTTCATCTCGGTTCTTAATCCAAAAAATATCAAAAAACTGGCTCAATCTGAATAGTGAGTAGCGCTTATCAATAAACGCCCCTTCAAAATCTTGAAAGGGCGTTTTCCTATTATTGTATGCGCGATCAGGGTGTTGCTGTAACTGTCACGCTTGGAGTCGCGCTGGATGTCGCTGCCGGTGCACTGGCTGCTGTCGCGGTGACTGTTGATGTCCCGGGTGTACCAACCTGGATGACGACATAAATCACCTGTCCAAAGGGCGCACCCTTGGAATTCGCCATACGCCATGCGCCGGAATAGGTTCCTGGTTTGATCGGCGCAACCAGCTTGACGCTCACGTTTGCCTCAAGTTGTGCAGCAACGCTCTGGTTAATGCTCGTTGTCGCTCCATTCATCATATCTCCGCCTGCGAAAGTGATGCTGTAGGATTCTTTCCAGGTACACGTGCCAATATTTTGGAGCGTCCAGGTTTTTTCAAACGCCTGCCCCAGGTTCAACACGGTATTGTCCGGGTAGTTCGCATCTGCTACAAAGAGCGAATTGTCGCAGTAGTTTTGGATGGGTGATGTGGGTGGTATGGTTGTCGCTGTGATCGTGGGCGTAATGGTGGGCGTCTGGGATGGCAGTGGTGTTTGAGATGGAATTGGAGTGGCAGTTACCACCGGG
>JBBRWF010000209.1:0-7521 GCA_038249405.1 Anaerolineales bacterium | reverse complement strand
CCGGCATCGTGAGCCTTCTTGACCAGCGGTTCAAGTGAAGCGGGGTCAACCGGTGCAACCAGGATATATTGAACCTTGGCAGCAATAAAGTTTTCAATCGCTGCTACCTGTGTGGCAGCATCCAGTTTTGCATCGTTGATCTTGCAATCCCAGCCCAATTCCTTGCAGCGTTCTTCAACACCGGCAGCGACCGCTCCAAAGTAGGGATTGGATTTGTCCATTGCAGAAAAACCAAGCTTTACTGTTTGGGAGGGGGCTGGTGCGACAGTGTTAACGGGAGCGCTTGTCGGGGTGGTGCTGGCTCCGCAAGCAGATAAAACAAACGACATCAAGACAACTAATGTCAAAACGAACATGCTTTTCTTCATCAATTCCTCCTGGGGAATAGTGTTCAGACTTACATGATGGTTTGCACAACCCGGCCGGGGTTCGAGAATCGTAAATGTATCTTACAGGGCGGGTAAGCTGAGGTCAATCCAATGGTTTTGTGTTTATAGTTGGGATTTGCAGGAGCAGGGAATTAAGCAAAAAAGGAGTATTTAAGCAAAAAAGAAGGATGGATTCCGCTTAAATACAAACAGCGCTGCGGGGCAACGGCCGCCAGATAATCACCTATGGAAGCAGATCTGCTTGTTTTATGAGACGAATGGAAATACTGTAGCGATCTGGTAAGATCTGACCTCGGATCAACTTGAGCGCAAACTCAACACCCATGCGGCCATTTTCATAGGGGGTGATATCGACAGTGGCCCGATAAGCAGTGTCGCCCCGCATTTGATTGAGCGCATCTGGGGTGGCATCGCAACCACCCACAAAGAAAAGGCTGTCTCTACCGACGAGATGGATTTCTTGAAGCGCTCGCAGGGCTCCCAGGGCTCCGCCATCATTAATACCAACGATAACCTGTACATCGGGAAACTTTTCTAGAATATCGCGCGTAGCAATATAACCTTCATTAGGTTGTCCAGCCAGCCGGGCAGCCACAATTACCGCGTTTGGAGCAATCTCGGCTATTCCATCGCGGATACCCTTCTCGCGGTTGGCAATTTGAGGAATGCGTGGGTAGTTAAGGATGGCCACCTGGGCTCGACCCCCAAGCTTGTCTCGTATCCATTCACCTGCTGCACGGCCAATCGTATGGCCCATATCCCACTCATCAGCACCTACAAAGATATCTGCGTTCTCCACCTTGGTAAAGTGAGCCAATACTTTGATGCCCTGGCTGCGCGCGATTGCCAAAAGAGGATCCACAACCAGCGGATCCAGGGCGGTGACGATAATGGCATCCACCTTACGATCAATAAAACCCTGGATCGCTTTGATCTGATTATCTACGGAAGATTTCGGGTCATTGATCAAAAGGTCGATTTCTTGCTCAACTGCCGCGCTTTTTATTCCTTCAACCACCTGCACATAATAAGGGTTGGCAAGATCAAGAACCGATACTCCAATCAACAATCGGCGCTGCTCGGCGGGTTTCTGCGGCGTTGAGACAAGCGCAGGCTGAGCTGGCTGGCAACCGGAAAACAGTAACCACGTCATGATCAAAACAAGAGCGAGCCGGGTTAATTTATTCATTTCCCCAGGTTTTCATCGATGAATTTGCTGCGGTATTGTCCAGGGGTAACGCCTTCGATTTTTTTGAAGGTTTTAATAAAATTAGAATCATTGCCCAGGTTCACTTCGGCAGCGATGTCACTAATGCGAAAATCCGGGTTATGAAGCATCTCTTTCGCCTTTTCAATACGCAAACCAGTCAGGTATCCCATAAAGGTCTGGCCGGTTTCCTCCCGGAAACGGCGCGATAGATACCATTGGCTAAGATAAACTTGATCAGCGATGGCTGATAGACGGATATCCTGGTTGAAATGCTGCTGCATGTATTTGATGACAGTGTTGACGATATCCTGGGCACCCTTTTCTTTCTTATGTTCGAGGAAAAAGGCACAATGCTGGAGGATGTCTTTCAGCCAAATCCCCATATCCTGGATATTTTCATTATCCAGCAATCCACGATACAAATCTGCCTGCTCGCCAAAAATTTCCTGCACTGTCCAGCCATTCTTACTTATTCCACGCACAGCATCACCAAGGAATGAATACATCACTTCGTATAAATATTCTGGCGAGCAGTTGGGAGCTTTTTGAACGGCTGCAATAATATGGTCAATTTCCTTTTTGGCCCGTTCAATATTGGCAGTGTGTATATATTGCGTGACGTCATCTTGCAAGGATGGGCTGAATGGCACATCGAAATTGTGATCGCTGCCAAACTCGCGATCCGTGATCACCCTGTCTCCGGATAACATCACCCGAAAACGAATCAAATCGAGCGCCTGGACGTAGGCGCGGCTCAGTTCGTCAACGGGCCAGGTATGCAAAGCAACGCCGACTGTCACGGTCAGCGGCAGGGTTTGGCGAACATTGTCGACCATTTGTTTGGCCAAAAGGATTACTTGATCAGGGGCGATGCCAGGCCTAATCACCGCTGCGTATTTATCGCGGTCGGTTTGCACAACTCGATAACTTCTCAGGGGAGTGAGTTGCTCCGCGATAATCTTCTTGATCACTGAATTCCAGGTATCCCTCTGACGGCCAGTCTCATGAACCGACAGAAGGTTGTATTTGTCAATACCGATCACAATTACATACACACCTTGATCGAAAAAACCTGGATCAATATCGATTAATTTTTTATCAAGTTCTTTTTCTTCGGAAATCACACCGATTAAAAGCTCCTGCAGGAATGTTTCCTGCAGGTGAACCTGGTTTTCATCCAGGGCGGCGGTCAAGTTGCGATTCTTCTCAGCCATGGAAACGAAAGATGAGTGCAGGTATTCCAGGTCGCTGCCCTGATCCATATCTCCCTGGCTGTTGGCCTCCGAACCTGAACTGGTACGAACGGTTTCGACTACCCGGGAGATTGGTCTGTAAATGCGTGCTGCAACCATAAAGGCCACAATCAGCCCCAGGCAAATACTTAGGGCCCCAAAAACAAAGAGGGGGATACGCAGTTGGAAGACAGGCATAAGCACATCCGCTTCATCAACCCAGTTTACATATCGCCAACCATTGTAGGATGACTTGACCTGCCAGGCCAGGTACTTTTGACTCTTTACGCTTCCCGTAAAGCTTTCTCCAATCTCATCCAGTGACACTTCGCTCAGAGCTGGCAGGTCGGTATAGAATTTGCCGAGCGTGGGCTTATCCGATTGGGAAATGACTCTGCCATCTGCTGAGATAATGGAAGTTTCTTCGCTTTGAAGCGGAGATTGGTTCGATATCAGGTGATAAATTACACTTTCAGAGATATTCGTAATTAACAGAGCGTTGTTACCGGTGAGATTGGTCCCTATCGGTAGCGGCATCACCAATGAAACGACATTTATCGTATCCCCTGCATAGGTATGGATCAGGCGCGTTGGGAGCCAGTTGGTATCGCGCTTCCAGCGTAAATCCCTTTTCCATTCTAAGTCGTAAAAGTTTGAAGATTTCCACCAGCCATCATCGGACGTAATAATGATGTCATATAAGGGCACATATACGTAAACGGAGTAAATGGTTCGGTTTGCGTTTTTTAATTCGCGTAAAGCAGTGATGGCCTGGTTTGTCCAATAGTAGTTATTCCCGAAAGGATTGGTGGAAAAGTTTAAAAGACGTGAATCGGCGGCCAACGAAAGATTTGCCTTTTCGATATCTTTTAAATTGACATCCGTTGAATTGCGAGTTTGCTGGAGAGTCTGGATCTTCTGATTTGAGATTTGCGCAGTCAGAGCGTTGGATGAAACTGTGTACAGCAAAACTTCCAGAAATGCGCTGACAAGTAGAATCAAACCTATAAAGGTAAAGAGTAGTTGATAATAAATTCCACGGGATCGTATATTACGAAGGAATTGTTGCACGGCAGGCATTGAAAGAAAACCCTTTTTGAATTTGCAACAAAAGACTCTTCTGAAATAATTAGTTACTAATCGGGATTATAGCAGATGCAATGCTTGATAACAATCATATCAGTGGCAGGCGCCGCAGTTCAGACTGGAGCAGGAGGGGTGGCCGGAGTTCCACCGCATCTTGTCAGGATTGAAAGAAACAGTACGATGGACACAAACACAAAAGCAAATCGTTTCATCGTCATTCTCCTCTTTGGATTGGGGGTACAAACCTGGAACTGTTTCGATTAAGAGAAACCGGTTTCATAAACCGATTTCAGCTTAGCATGTTTATTTCAAAGGTTCCAGGCCCATTTTCGAACTCTGTCAAAAAGCTGTCCCTTTTAATCGGGATTATCGGAGTAATGTAAATAAATAGTAGTTCAAACCCTAAAAAAGGATATCAAAAGTATACTGAATGCGGAAATATATGCTTGACATACTGATTGAGTTTGTGATATTCTAGGTGAATTATAGGAAACCGGTTTCATATTTTTCAAAACAGGACAGTCGCAATGGCACCCACAAACATTCAAGACGTTGCAAATGCAGCCAGGGTTTCGAAATCCACTGTGAGTCGTGTCCTCAGTGGCAATTATGAATATATGCGTGAAGAAACCCGCTTACGCGTTGAGCAGGCCATTCAAGAATTAAATTTTCGTCCCAGCAGCGTCGCGCGTAGTATGACCTCCAGGCGCACGCATACCGCTGCAATGTTGATCTCAGATGTGGCCAACCCCTTTTACGCGGAAGTAATCCATGGTGTTGAAGCCCAGGCATTTAAAAATGGGTACGATATCTTTTTGTGTAATACAAATTACGATGTTGAACGCGGTCTGGCTTTGATCCGATCATTGATTGACAAACGCGTAGATGGGGTCCTGGTCATGTCCAGCAGTATGTCTGATGAATGGCTGAGCGAATTAGAGAACAATAGCGTTCCGGTTGTGGCGCTGGATTGGACAGTGAATCTGTCTGGAAAGAATATTAATACGATCCAGGTTGAATTTAGCACTGGCATCAATGCTGCCGTCAACCATCTCGTGAATCTGGGGCATAAAAACTTTGCGCATATCAGTGGACCTTTAAATCTCAGAACATCTCAAACCCGCCGGGATAACTTCTTCCAGGCGCTAAATAACCACAACATACCACCCGAATCAGTGATTGTCGTTGAGGGAAATTTAGAAATGGGCGGCGGTCGTCAGGCGGCTTTGCAGCTGCTCAATCTTCCCAAGATGCCTACAGCCATTTTTGCCGCCAACGACTTGACCGCTATAGGAGCTATAAATGAATTGAGATCCCGGGGAATTCGCATTCCGGAAGATATTTCCATCGTTGGGCTGGATGATATCTGGCTGGCGAGGGAAACGGACCCCCCCCTTACAACCGTAGCCTTACCGAGCCGGGAAATTGGCGATATGGCAATGGCCCTATTGCTTAAATCCCTGGAAAGCAATGAAAATGGCAATGGATTTGTGCAAACCGCCGAAGTGGTCCAGACCTCGCTGGTCATCCGAAGATCAACCGCGTCACCTTCGCGTGCATGATCTTTACTGGTGAGAAGATATTACTTTGCGGCCAGTTTATTAAATATTTTTTGCAAAAGGAGATATTTCCACGCAAATTCCACATCTGGCAGGCTTCGCTACTTATCAGCAAGCGGCTGGCCCAAAAAGAATTCGATCTTTCCCGCAAATAGTCAATCAAGGAGATCGCGTGCTGTTGAACTGGGCACTTCACTTGAAAGATACCGTGAAATTTTTTGGAGATATAGCGAAATGATAACCTTCACACCTAAAGAACGGATGCGAAAAGCGCTGCGGCACGAACAGATTGACCATATACCCACCCAGATCAACTATACCGACGGGATGGGAATGAAAATGATGGAACATTTCAATGTATCCAAACAGGATTTGCCCGCTTTTTTAGGCAACCATATGATTCGTGTGGATCTGGACCATGCGGATCGATTTAGCGAGGATGGAAAAGCGAAATTTGATTGGTGGGGTGTTGGTTTTGATACCAAGGAAGAAGGCTACTTCGCGGCAGTCAGCCCTCTCAAGGAAAACCCCAACCTCGATTCCTACCCCTGGCCGGACCCAACAAAAGCTTCCCTTTTTGAGAAGGCCAAAAATGTTATTCAAGAAAAAGGGAATGAATATTTTATAACTCCAAACTTTGGGTTTGTGTTATTTGAGCGAGCCTGGACCATGCGTGGTTTTGAACAATTTTTCATGGATATGAGTTCTGACCCTGGTTTTACTGGTGAATTACTCGATCGCATTACAGAGATCCAGCTACAACTAATTCATCAATATATCGCCCTGGGCGTGGATGGTGGTTATTTTGGCGATGACTATGGTGCCCAGAAAAACATGCTATTCTCTCCCCGCATGTGGCGAAAATACATAAAACCCCGCCTGGCAAAATTATTTGCCCCGTTTGTCGAACGCGGCTTGCCTATCTTGATGCACTCCGATGGGCAAATCCAGCCAATTCTCCCTGATCTTGTCGAAATTGGATTGACCGCCCTAAACCCCGTACAGCCTGAAGTTTTGGATCATGCCTGGCTGATTGAGAACTTCAAAGGTAAGTTAGCTTTTTATGGCGGAATTTCCACCCAAACGGTGCTCCCATACGGAACAGCCGAAGATGTCAAGAAAGCCATCCTTGAGTGCACCCATACGCTTGCTCCCGATGGGTCAGGATTGCTTCTCGCACCGTCTCATCGCATGATGACCGACATTCCGATGGATAATATCATCGCGATGTTGGAAGCATTTGGCATAACCCAATAATCCCAGGATAATCCAATGCAATTCAATGAACGCAAGAGTACCATAACCAAAAACTTTGAACAGGCCTTTGGTGGACAGCCCGAAATTTGGGTACGCGCGCCCGGCCGTGTGGATCTGATGGGCAGTCACACGGATTACAACATGGGTTTTGTCATGACAATGACTATCGATCAGGATACCTGGATTGCAGCCCGCCCTCGGCAGGATCGCCAGGTGCATGTGCGTTCCTTAAATATTTCTGGCGAAAGTTATTTTAATCTGGATACCATCGACCATGACAATACAGTAAGCTGGAGTAACTATATTCGTGGAGTGGCAAATGTACTTCAGGAAGCCGGTTATGTCTTACAGGGTTTTGATGGTCTGATCCACAGCACCATCCCATTTGGAAGCGGATTAAGTTCATCTGCCGCACTGGAGATGGCCGCCGCTCTTGTCTTTCAGCAGGTGAGTGGCTTCACTCTGGATCCAGTACAAATGGCCCTTTATGGGCAAAAAGCAGAGAACGAGTTTGTTGGAGTACGTACCGGAATTCTTGATCAATACAGTTCGGCCATGGGCAAAGCAGGCTGTGCGTTAAAACTGGATTGCCGAAATTTGACAGGTGAGAACGTCGAGATTGCAGATGGGCTGCGAGTCTTCATTTGCGACACACGCGCAGAACGGAATTTGGTGGGGTCGGAATATGATGATCGCCGCCAGCAGTGTGAGGATGGCATACGCTTTTTGAAGAAGTTTTTCCCTAAAGCAACAGCTTTGCGTGATATCAGTCTTGCACAATTTATTTT
>JBBRWF010000208.1:0-7534 GCA_038249405.1 Anaerolineales bacterium | reverse complement strand
GATTAAGGAGCAGGATGATGATGATGGTGGTGGATCATTACATACAGGGTATGTTAGGTGAGAACGAGCGAATTATGCTGATCACGCGCCAGCACTGGTTTGTGTTGTTTAGCGCCATTCTGTTGGAAATCGTTGTCACACTGGTTGTAATTATCGGGATAATGATTGCCTCTTTTACTAACCCGCTGGCAGGGTTTGCTTTTTTGCTTGTCATTATTCCTCTGATCAGCATGGCCCACGACATTCTCAACTGGAAAAACCGCCAGTACATTGTCACTAACCGGCGGGTCATACAGATCTTTGGCATTTTTAATAAAAGTGTCATCGATTCTTCGCTGGAAAAAGTCAACGACGTCAAAATGACACAATCCTTTTTGGGAAGGGTTTTTGATTATGGCGATATCGAGATCATGACCGCCAGTGAACAGGGAATCAATCTATTCAAACGGATTGGTGATCCTGTCAAATTCAAAACCTCCATGTTGAATGCAAGAGAAAATCAGAGCTTTGAAGAAACAAGCTCGCATATTTCTCGAACCGATAATATTCCGGGGCTCATCGTTGAATTGGACGAACTGCGCAAAAAAGGAATCATTAACGAAGCAGAATTCCAACTGAAGAAAAAAGAACTGCTCGCAAAAATGTAAGCGGTATTGAATCAGGCAGATAAGATCAAGAAAAAACAAGTCGCTAACTCACCTGACCGCTGCGTAGTGGAACTTTGCCAGTACGCCTGCCATGCGCAGCGGTTTTTGCTTTTAAAATCGGTTATACTTTAGCCGATTAATCGCTATTTCCCAAATGAAAGATGGTAATGTCAGAACAAATCCGAAATTTTTGTATTATAGCCCACGTTGACCACGGCAAATCCACGCTGGCAGATCGCTTGCTCCAGTTTACTGGCACGATTTCTGATCGTGACATGACGGAACAGGTACTGGACAGCATGGATCTGGAACGCGAAAAAGGCGTCACGATCAAAGCCTCCGCCGTGCGCATGAAGTACACTGCCAAAAATGGGCAGACCTACGAATTAAACCTGATTGATACTCCCGGTCATGTCGATTTCGGTTACGAGGTTAGCCGTGCTCTTAACGCCTGCGAAGGCGCAATTCTGGTGGTGGATGCTACCCAGGGAATTGAAGCGCAAACTCTGGCCAATTTGTATTCTGCGCTAAATGCTGACCTGGAAATTATCCCTGTCATCAACAAAATTGACCTGCCCTCGGCGCATCCAGATGAAGTAGCCGAAGATATTGCTGCGTTAATCGGCGGTAAGCCGGAAGATGTTATTCGTATTTCGGCCAAGTCGGGCATCAATATTGAACAGGTATTGGAAACCATTGTTGAGCGTGTGCCGCCTCCCAAAGGTCTGGAAGCAGATTGCCCGCGCGCGCTGGTCTTTGATTCGCATTACGATGCCTATAAAGGTGTCATATGCTACGTGCGTGTAGTGGAAGGCTCGTTTTCAGCCACCGAGACCGTACGCTTGATGGCGACAAAAATCAATGTCAAGCCGATTGAAGTGGGTATTTTTGCCCCAACCATGAAACCCGTTACTCGATTGAATGCAGGCGAAGTGGGTTATATAGCCACTGGACTAAAGACAGTCCACGAGGCGCGCGTAGGTGACACCATCACCAGCGCCGCCAATCCGGCGGCTGAACCCTTGCCCGGCTATTTCCATCCCAAGCCAATGGTTTTCGCAGGCATTTACCCGGTGGATGCGGATGATTACACCAATTTGCGCGATGCACTTGAAAAACTGCAATTAAACGATGCATCTTTGACCTATACACCAGAAACTTCTCAAGCCATTGGGTTTGGTTTTCGCGCAGGCTTCCTTGGGCTGTTCCACATGGAAATCATTCAGGAGCGCATCGAACGCGAATACGACCTGGATGTGTTATTTACCGCTCCTTCGGTGGAATACGAAGTGGTGATGGGCAACAATGAAGTCCTTTTGATCGATTCGCCCGCTCAGCTGCCGGACGAAGGCATGGTAACGGAAATCCGTGAGCCGTGGATGAATATCGAGATCATCACCCCCACCGATTATTACGGCACAATCATGGATCTGGTCATCAATCGTCGCGGCATCTTTAAAAATCAAGAATACCCGGCCCCCCATCGAGTACAGCTTAATTTCCAGATTCCCCTGGCTGAACTGATCGTCGATTTCTTCGATACACTGAAATCACGCACAAAGGGCTATGCTTCGCTGGATTACCAATTTGCTGAATACCGCGCAGACACCCTGCAGAAATTGGAAATTCTGGTTAACGGAGACCCGGTGGATGCGTTGGCAGCCATTGTTCACGAAAAGAATGCCTACCATAAAGGCCAGGCGCTGATCACCAAACTAAAAGACATCATCCCACGCCAGATGTTTGATGTTGCCATTCAGGCTTCATCCGGTGGACGCATTATCAGCCGTGCCAACGTTAAAGCCATGCGCAAAGATGTGCTTGCCAAATGTTATGGCGGCGATATTTCACGCAAAAAGAAGCTGCTTGAGAAACAAAAGAAAGGCAAGCGGCGCCTCAAGATGGTTGGAAATGTTGAAATTCCACAGGAAGCCTTCATGGCGGTACTGAAATTGGAAAGTGAATAGCCTGCGTAGATTTTAAAAACAGCGTCATACCCACAGTGTGACGAAAGAAAGCCTATGTCCCAATCCTTCAAAAGTTTGCGCCGCATGGTGCCAGGTTTGATCGTCAGTGTCATCCTGGTAGCAATCATTTTATATTTTGTCGATCTTAAAGCCACGCTGCAAGCCATTAAGACTGCCAATTATGTTTTGTTGCTGGTAGTTTTGTGCCTGGGCGTTTTATGGTTAATGGTGCGCGGCCTGGTTTGGCGCACCTTGCTGCGTAACCGCGCATCCTATAAGGATGTTTTCCTGACTTTAATGGAAGGCTACTTATTAAACAACTTTCTCCCGTTCCGCCTGGGGGAAGTTGGGCGTGCTTTTTTGCTCAGCCGTAAAACCGAACTGAAGTTTGTCGAAATTCTCCCCACCATCATTATTGAGCGCGTGACCGACCTGGCCTTTTCCGCAACCATTTTTGTAGCCGCGGTGCCGTTTGTTGCGGGGGCGGGCGAAGGCGGCGCCGGACAGATCGGCTTCATCGTGGGCGGCGCGGTGCTGGTCGGGCTGTTATGTATGTATTTATTGGCGCGCAATCGTCAGTGGGCGCTGGATGTCTTCCACAGTCTAAGCAAACGCTGGCCAGTTCTTCAAAAGACTGGCGGGAGTTTCTTGGAAGCCTTTTTTACCGGTCTGGAAGTATTAACGGATCCTGGTTTGTTTGCGCGCTTCTTCCTGCTGATGACACTCAACTGGGGCATGGCAATCCTGCAATATTATTTGCTTACTCGCGCCTTTTACCCGCAAGCCACCCTGATCTGGGGCATGTTTGTGTTAGGCGCGGCAGCTTTTGGTGGGGCCATTCCTTCCCTGCCCGGCGGAGTGGGAACATTGGAAGGCGCAATGGCAGGCGCGCTCACCTTGCTTTCCGGTGATCAGTCCACAGCCCTGGCTGTGGCACTCAGCAGCCGTGTGTTGAACTATTTATACAGCGGTGTTTTTGGCCTGTATGGTCTGTCGCTTGAAGGCCAGACCATCACTGGTATTTACCAGCAATTGACCAAATTCCAATCCCGTACCGCAGACGACCAGGAAGCGGCGGATTCTAATCAGGAGTAAGCATGTCTGTGAATTACCTAGTAACCGGCGGCGCCGGATTCATTGGTTCCAACTATGTCTCCCGTTTGTTGGAACGCGCTGAAAAAGTAACCGTTTATGATAACTTGAGCCGTGCGGGTGCGCCGCGTAATCTGAAGTGGCTGCAAGAAAAATTTGGGGAAAAAGCTTTTGACCTGGTGGTTGGTGATGTGCGCGATTCAGCCCAACTGGTGGTGACCGCGCGTTCTGCTGATGTAATTGTTCACCTGGCAGGCCAGGTGGCAGTCACCACCTCCGTGGTAAAACCGCGCGAAGATTTTGAAATCAATGCACTGGGCACCTTCAATGTGCTGGAAGCGGCCCGCCTTAACCAGCGCAATCCCATTTTCCTATACTCATCCACCAACAAAGTTTACGGCGGTATGGATGATGTGAAAGTTGTTGAAAAGGGTCAGCGCTGGGAGTATGAAAACCTGCCTTTTGGTGCGCCGGAGACACAACCGCTTGATTTTCACTCTCCCTATGGGTGTTCAAAAGGCGCCGGCGATCAATATGTGCGCGACTACAGCCGCATTTACGGGTTGCGCACAGTGGTTTTACGGCAGAGTTGTATTTATGGACCACGTCAGTTTGGTGTGGAAGACCAGGGCTGGGTAGCCTGGATGATCATTGCTGCGGTAACCGGTAAAGTGATTACCATCTATGGTGATGGCAAACAAATCCGCGATTTGCTGCATGTATATGACCTGTTGGATGCCTATGATGCCGCAATCCAGAATATTGACAGAGCGCAAGGGGATGTATTCAACCTGGGCGGCGGGCACGAAAATACCATGTCCATCTGGACTGAGTTTGGTCCACGCCTCGAAAGATTACTTGGGCGCCCCATCCAGGTATCCACAGGCGATTGGCGACCTGGAGACCAGAAAGTCTTTGTGGCAGATATTCGCAAGGCGCACAGCATTTTGGGTTGGAGCCCAAAATATAATGTGGACCAGGGTGTGAAACAACTCTTTGATTGGGTCAACACGAACAAAGACTTGTTTTAATCCGGCGAATGAAATTCATTTATTCCCCAGTTATTATGAGGTTTTGAAATAAAGATGAGGAAGTTCTTCGTATTTTTACCTTTATTGATGTTTGTTCTGGGTTCCTGTGCTGCGCCTGCCGGGGCAGCAGTCAGAAATACCGTGGTTTCTTCTCCAAACGCCAGCCTGGCTACGCCAGCCGTAGGTGCTGTAACCGTCCGTAATTTGCAGGGCATGGAAGCGCTATTGTTGCGCAACCAACCCGGCCCCGAATCACCCCAGGCGGGGCGTGTGGCTCCAGGTCAAAACGGCAAACTTCTGGGGTTTAACGAAGCACAAACCTGGGCACTGGTACAGTTTTCTGATCAATCTGGCTGGGCGCCTGTCGAGGTCCTGGATTTGACGATTGCGCAATAATTCTTTGATCCTATCGTACTGAGTATTTTTAATGAAAATTCTTACTGTACTTACTTACTATCGTCCGCACACATCCGGGTTGACCATTTATGCTGAACGCCTGGCAGAGGCTTTCGCCCGGCGTGGGCATGAAGTAACCGTGCTCACTTCGCGATTTGACGAATCAACCCCCGCAGAAGAAATGCGTAACGGCGTCAAAATTGTCCGCGCCCCGGTGGCACTGCGCATCAGCAAAGGCGTGATCATGCCCACCTTTGGCTGGTTGGCCTGGAAATATGTGGCCCAAAACGATGTTGTGCAGATGCATTTGCCGCAGTTTGATGCGCCGGGTTTTGCCGGTAGGGCGCGCTTGCTTGGCAAGCTCTCAATCCTTACGTATCATTGTGATTTACAATTGCCAAACGGTTTATTTAATCGCCTGGTAAACACTGTGATTGATTTCCAAAATGCCAGCGCTGCGCTTTTCGCAAACCACATCGTCACCTATACGCAAGATTACGCGGATCATTCACCCTTCCTTTCACGCTACAAAAACAAGCTGACTCCCATCCTGCCGCCCGTGCAGTTACCACCCGCTGCACTCGGTGCAGTGGATGCTTTTGCAAAAGAACAAAAAATATCTACGCGCAACCCGGTAATTGGCATGGCGACTCGTTTTGCTTCTGAAAAAGGGGTGGAAGTGCTGCTGGAAGCTCTGCCAATGGTTCTGGAAAAATACCCCAATGCGCAGGTTCTCTTTGCCGGGCAGCATATTAACGTGATGGGCGAACAGGCTTATTTTGAACGCCTGATCCCGATCATTCGCACTTACGAACAAAGCGGTCATTGGAAATTCCTGGGCAACCTGAATCCTACCCAGATGGCAGCATATTATCCAAATCTGGATGTGCTGGTTGTTTCCAGCTTGAACTCTACCGAGGCTTTTGGCCTGGTTCAGATTGAAGCCATGCAGAATAACGTGCCCTGTGTGGCATCTGCCCTGCCCGGTGTTCGCCGCCCGGTGCAAATGACCGGCATGGGTACAGTTACACCGATTGGCAATGCCAGAGCACTGGCCCAGGCTATATTAGAGATCCTTGCAGATCCCCAAAAGTTTCGCCGTGACCCGGCAGAAATTGCCCGCACATACGACCCTGACGCTGTTGCGGCTGAATACGAAAAATTATTTGCAAAACTAACTGGGAAATAAACAATGGCTGATCGTCAACCCAAAAGCAAAGACTTCCTGTTCCTGCATACTCGCGACCTGCCTTACTTTCGCGCATTTTTACGCGCAGTTGAATCGCGCTTTTATCAAGAGTTCGACCTGCCTTCACCCACCCTGGACGTGGGCTGTGGTGATGGTCATTTCGCACAATTGACCTTTGATCGTAAGTTGGAAGTAGGGCTCGATCCCTGGACTGGCCCCATTCAAGAAGCGGGCACGCGCAAAGTTTACAACCTGTTGACCGAAGCAGACGGGGCTAACATGCCCTATCCCGATCAATATTTTGCCAGCGCAATCAGCAACTCCGTCTTGGAACACATCCCGCACCTGGATGCTGTCTTAATTGAAACTGCCCGCGTGCTCAAGCCAGGCGCTACCTTCGCCTTTTGCGTTCCCAATCATAACTTTTTGCCCAACCTGTCTGTGGCGCGTTTCCTGGATGCTGTCGGTCTCAAGGGCCTGGCGCGCTCATACCGCGCCTTTTTTAATAAAATTTCCCGCCATGTAATCTGCGAAAATCCGGAACAATGGACCCAACGTCTTGGCGCTGCCGGGTTCAAGGTGGAAAAGTATTGGCATTATTTTTCGCCTGAGGCATTAGCTGCTCTGGAATGGGGACATTATTTTGGTCTGCCCTCACTCATCATCCATTTTTTCACCCGACACTGGCATCTCACATCCGCCTACTGGAATTTTGCTCCAACAATGGCCTTGCTGCGCAAGTATTACGATGAACCAGTGCCTCAAGAGCAAGGTGCTTACACCTTTTATATTGCCCGCAGGATGTAATCAATTTATCGCTTGTCCATCTATAATCAAAAATAACGGATAGTCCATATCCGAGAGTTCAGTGTTACAACCTGTAACCTGGCAGTTTTTCTTCCCGGGTAACAACCTGCCCTTGACCCATATTTATTAGGAAAGAGTTACGCGCATGAATGAGCCGAGCATCCTTGATTATCTAAAATCCAGGCTTAATCCCTGGCAAAAAGAAAAGATTGAGATTCCTGCCTCGCTCGAGCCGGAAGATGGTGAAGCTGGCAGCCTGCAAGAGTCTTTGTTCGACACTGAGGCATATCTGGATGACAACCCGGATGCCGTAATCGCTACAGATGGGGATCTTATAACTGCCAACAAATTAAGCAGATCAACAGCGTGGCCCTGGCGCACATTGTTTGCCATTGCCCTCGGCCT
>JBBRWF010000207.1:0-7557 GCA_038249405.1 Anaerolineales bacterium | reverse complement strand
GGGCAGCATTCATTTGCTAATCCGCAAGGGTAAACTGGCAATCTCACTGACTTATGCGTTGATTGCGGTTTCGGTGATCGCGTTGGTATTGGTATTCAGTGCTCCGTTGAGTGGGGCCCAAACGGCGTATAACGTGGCGGGCACTGTTTCAGATCAATACAAAGCAATTCTTACCCGTAATGGATTGATGATTTTCCTGACCATTCTATTAAATATCTACGGTACGATTGGGCTGGTGGGTGGGGCGTTGTACTCGGCCTTCCTTTTCTGGCGTAAAAAGGTGCTGGCAGGTCGCATGTTTGGCAATATTCTGATCGCCGGCGGCGCGCTTCTGCCTGCGATGGCGGGCACATTGGTAAAGGCAGGCATCATGGATGCTTTGTATATCAGTGAATTGTTTGGGGCGTTATTGATGTTCGCGGGATTTATGCTGGCTACCAGCGGAAAAGAATAGAACAAAGAGACCGCCAATAGCGAGCAAGTCAGTCTCTTTGTTTTCCTGCGGTATGGGGATAAAATAGAAGGCATGAATAATCTTCTCGAAGCTCCTTATATTGCCGAAACGCGCCGCAACCACGCGCTGGAACATGCCACTATTCACATCCTTAGCCAGATTTTCCCGGGCCGCTCAATGGCGGGGCATTCCAATCCCAGTGGATTTTTCCTAGTGGGCGACCTGCCTACCGAACAGGTACGCCAGGCAGTCAGCGAAGCGCTCACCAGGCTCCAAAACGGCGAAAAACAGCTGGCAATTCACGAAGGCTGTGGCACAAATTACGCTGTCACTGGCGGGCTGGCCGCGCTCTTTGCCTTTGCCGGGATGAGCGGCACGCGCAGCAACCGCGAACGTTTTGAGCGCTTACCGCTTGTCATGCTGCTTTCAGTGCTGGCATTCATGATCGGGCAGCCACTTGGCCCGGTTTTGCAAAAACAGATCACCACCGATGCGGACCCGGGTGGGATGGCGATTGTGGATGTTTACCAGGTGGCCAGGAATGTACACCGCGTGGTAACCAGTGCCTGAAACGCCGATCTGTTCCTAAAGCGCATCCATGGGCGATTCTCGACATATTTCGATCTATATCGGTAGTGACGAACTGGCTATTCGCAAACAGGCCAGGTCGTTTGCATCCATGTTCAGCGATCCGACTACTGCGGGGATGAACACATCGAACCTGGATGCGCGCAATATCAGCGAACATGAATTATCCAATGCGGTGGGCGCGATGCCGTTCCTTGCCGCTCAGCGCCTGGTTGTGTTGGAAAACGTATCAAAGGCGTACAATGGGTTGGAAAGGCACAAGAAATTTTTGGCATTCCTCGAAACCGTGCCCCCCTCCACCCGGCTGGTGATTACGGACCCGGATGAAATCAAGCCCAAGGAAATCCCTAATCACTGGTTGGTGAAGTGGGTTACAAAGAATGCAGCCAGGGCCGAATACAAGGATTTTTTGCTGCCCGGTATAAAACAGATGCCCGCCTGGATTACCACTGAAACCAAACGCCAGGGAGGCAGTATTGAGAATGCGGCGGCTGCCCGTTTGGCCGAAATGACCGGTAATAATACACGCCAGGCTGCGCAAGAAATAACCAAACTGCTGACCTATGTCAATTTTGCCCACACCATCAGTCTTGAAGAAGTGGAAGATGTGAGCCTTGTGACAGCCCAGGTGGATGTATTTGAACTGGTGGACGCGCTTGGTTCGCAGAATGGCAAGCTGGCTCAGCGATTGTTCCACCGTTTGCTGGAAGAGAAGGACGCTTTTGAAGTCTTTGGGATGATCTTGCGCCAGTACCGCCTTTTAGTCATGGCGCGGGATGTTCTGGATTACGGGGGCACGCTGCCGGAAGTGGCGGATGCGCTGGGCGTGCATCCGTTTGTAGCCGAAAAGGTATATCTCCAGGCGCGCGCCTTTGAGATGCACACACTCGATGTTGTTTTTCACCGCTTGCTTTTGATTGACGAGGCTGCCAAAACGGGTGGCATGCCGCTGGATGCTTCACTGGATATGTTGATTGTGGAATTATCTGGCAAAAGTTAAACCTGAGCGGTTTAACAATGCAAAAGACCGCCGGCAATTTTTGCCCAGCGGTCTTTTGCATTATTTATCGATATTTCACTTATTAATCTTCCACAAAATCCCCGCCCTGTTCAATGCGTTTTTCAAGCAGCTTGCGTTTTGAATTAAACTTAAGGCCGACTTCAATCTGCTGATAACACAGGTTTTTGGCCTCACCCATCACGACTTTGCGGCAGTAATAATTATCGCCGCCATCTTCGTATTCAATGCTCAGGTCATTATCCACATCCACGCGGCCTTCAATAATTTCGCCGCAGCGTTTGCATTTGACCTTGAATACGTAATATTCTTTTTGACTGGTTCTGGATCTTCCGCCGAATAGTCTTTTGAAAAAATCCATATCTTCCTACCTTTGAAGAATAATGTCCAATCCGGGACTGCAAGAGCGCATATAAGGAGTGGATGTATAGGCTACTGTCACACAGGTAATAGCGAATCCATCGTCAAAAAGCACATGAATATCGTAACCGACGGATGAAATTTTTGAAGGTGTGACCCACATCGTATAGGGCGTGTTCAGGTGCGCCTTCAGCCCGGGCAAGGTTTCAATCGGCAGCTTTTTGGCCTGTTCAGGATCGGTGGTTGCCAGGTGCAGCGCGGTATTGACCAGTCGCGCCGAACGTTCTTCCCGGATGCCCATGCGTTGGAAAGAGCCGGGGAGGATGCCCAACAGCAAGCCGCCCATCACCAGCAGCGCCAACCAGGCCGTTCGTTTCCAGGGGTGCTGAATCTCATATATGATGCGTACGTGATGGTCGCTCAACCAGCGCAAAGCGAATGCAACCGGCAGACTGACAACCGAAATGGGAAATGCCAGCACCAGTAAGATCACTCCCACTGCGCCAACCCCGACGACGATCAATTGAACACCCAGCCCCACAATGGCGGTCGCAAACGCACCGGTCATGACGCCCACCAGGCGTTCGGCGAACCAACTTGTGAGAGCGCCGATCAGGGCAAGCGCGAGGCCCAGGATGAAGCCTGTCAGAATTGCCTGCGGCCAGTCAATTCGGATGGGTAGATCGCGGAACAGAATGGTGTTGATCGTTCCCACAGTCAGGCCGTAGGTCAGGCCAGCCAGGAAACCATAAATCGCCCCGCCCAACATGCGTAGGCGGCGCAAGGCCAAAGGTTGTTCTTTTTCGGCGCGCCGAATAAAAATCGAGAATTTTTCTGAGAGCATAGTCCCGGGTTAATCCTGCTTATGACATCAAAATGGTGTCGATCTGGTTCAGCTCTTCCTGGGAGAAGCTGAGATTGTTCAACGCCGCCAGGTTGTCATTTAGCTGGGCAACACTGCTCGCGCCAATTAGCGCTGATGTGACCTGGGGCTTGCGTAAAACCCAGGCGATCGCCATTTGCGATAGTTTTTGCCCGCGTTGTTCAGCCAGACTGTTTAGTTTTTGGATTTTTTCAATATTTCGGTGAACATCAGCGGGTGTTAACCAGACGCGCTCGGTTTTTGTGGCGCGTGCGCCGGACGGGATGCCGTTGAGGTAGCGGTCAGTTAACTGGCCCTGGGCCAGGGGCGAAAAAGCGATGGCGCCAATTCCTTCCTGATCGAGGACGTCCAGCAGGCCATTTTCGACCCAGCGGTCAAACATATTATAGGATGGCTGGTGAATCAGACAGGGGGTGCCCATCTGGCGCAGGATTTGAGAGGCTTCCTGTGTTTGCTCTGGCGAGTAGGATGAAATTCCCACATAGAGTGCCTTGCCCTGGCGCACTGCGCTATCCAGCGCGGACATGGTCTCTTCCATCGGCGTCTCGGGGTCGGGGCGGTGGCTGTAGAAGATGTCGACATACTCCAATCCCATGCGTTTGAGGGATTGGTCCAGGCTGGCAAGCAGGTATTTGCGTGAACCCCATTCGCCGTAGGGACCGGGCCACATATCATAACCGGCCTTGGTCGAGATGATCAGCTCATCGCGATAGGGGTGAAAATCCTTTTTCATCAGCTGGCCAAAAGTCTCTTCTGCTGAGCCGGGCGGCGGCCCATAATTATTGGCCAGGTCAAAGTGTGTTATACCCATGTCGAAGGCGCGCCGCGCCATAGCCCGGCCGTTTTCAAACGGATCTAGACCGCCGAAGTTGTACCAGAGCCCCAGCGAGATCAGGGGTAATTTTAGTCCGCTGTGACCAGTGCGCTTGTAGGTCATATTTGAGTAGCGAGTTTCAGATGCGCCGTAGGGCATATTTTCTCCAGTTTTCTATGCAAAAAGTATTGTGTTGTGCAGGTAAGATTGTAACCTCACTTTGCCCCAGTTTCTATACCCAGAACAGTAATTTAAGGCCGCTCTGTGGTTAAAAAGTGAAATCCTGGCTATTTTGCGCTTTGAAAAATAATACAGAAAGCCTGGGAAATTTCGCTCTGCCAATTGGTGTTAGAATTTGTTATGCCAAACAGCCTTTTATCTCATCTAAAATTTCTTTATGGGGAAGATACAGCCTCCTCCTTGCGGGTCCGGGTTGAAAAACGTCTTGACGATTGCCGCAAGCGCATTCAACCGCGCAATAGTGAACTATCAGAGAAGGATTCTATCCTGATTACCTATGGCGACCAGGTTCAGGCGGCCGGGGAGAAACCGCTGCATGTATTAAATACCTTCTTCGAACAAACTCTGGATGGCGTGGTGACCGGAATCCACATCTTGCCGTTTTATCCCTGGACATCGGATGATGGTTTTTCTGTGTCGAACTACCGGGAAGTGGATGTACACCTGGGGGATTGGAATGATATTTTTGAATTGCAGACGCATTTTCATCTGATGTTCGATGGGGTAATCAACCATATTTCGGTGCAGAGTGAGTGGTTTCAAGGTTTTTTACGCGGCGATCCACATTATTGCGATTATTTCATCGTTGTAGATGGATCGCCTGATTTATCCCAGGTGGTTCGTCCGCGCGCGCTGCCATTGCTAACCAGCTTCGATACGCCCAACGGTAAAAAACAAGTCTGGACAACATTTAGCGCCGATCAGGTAGATTTGAATTATAAGAACCCGGAAGTCTTGTTTGAGATTCTGGACATCTTGCTTTTGTATGTTGAGCGCGGCGCAAGCTTTATCCGCCTGGATGCAATTGCATATCTCTGGAAAGAGGTTGGCACGGGCTGCAATCACCTGCCGCAGACGCACCAGGTGATTCAGTTTTTGCGCGCCGCGCTGGACCAGGTTGGTGCGCATGTTTATCTGATTACTGAAACCAATGTTCCCCATGCTGACAACCTATCTTATTTTGGAGACGGGTACAACGAGGCGCAACTTGTTTATAATTTTGCGCTGCCTCCGCTGATATTGCACACTATTCACAGCGGGGATGCACGTACGTTGTCTGCCTGGGTACGGAGTTTGAGCCTGCCATCGTATAAAACAACTTTTTTTAATTTTCTGGCATCGCATGATGGTATCGGTTTGAATCCGGTGCGTGGAATTTTGGAGACTGCCGAGATTGAGGCGCTTGTCACAAAAACCCTGGAACACGGCGGGATGATTTCATACAAGGACAACCCGGATGGTTCGCTCAGCCCTTACGAGTTGAATATTAATTATTTCGATGCGCTCTCAAATCCCAAAGGGGCTGAGTCTCTGGAGTTGCAGGCAAGACGCTTTATTGCAGCCCAGGCTTGCATGCTGGCGCTGGTTGGTCTGCCCGGTATCTATTTTCACAGCCTGTTCGGTTCGCGCGGCTGGCTCGCGGGTGTAGAACAAACTGGCCGCAACCGTACGATTAACCGTCAGAAATGCGAGCTTGATCCTCTGCAACGTGAGCTTGCCAATGAAAATTCTTTGCGTTGGATGATATTCAACCGTTTTCGACGGCTTCTTTTGGCGCGGGCGAGTTCAAGCGCATTTCACCCGTATGGAACACAAACTGTTCTCGAATTTCACCCTGCTGTTTTTGCACTCGAAAGAATTTCACCGGATGGAAAATCGCGCGTGCTTTGCCTGCACAATGTCAGCGCGCAGCAAGTGGACTGTGCTGGTCCCTTTAAATCGAGCCTTGATCTTTGTACCCGCCAACCTTTGCAGGGTTCAAAAATTATATTGGGGCCGTATCAAGTTTTATGGATGGAACAACAATGACCAATATCTCGCTTCATATCGGGTTTATTTCCACCCGCTTTGCAGGTACAGACGGCGTGTCACTCGAAACCCAAAAATGGGTGACCGTACTGGAGCGCCTGGGTCACAAATGTTTTTATTTCGCCGGTGTGTGCGACCGGCCTGCTGAAATAAGCCAGGTTGTACCCGAAGCATTTTATTATCATCCTGAAATTGACAAAATCAACAAGCGAGCTTATTCCGGCAGTTGGACAGTAACCCGCGAAGCGCGTTCGTCGCACCCAGAGATTGCAGCGCTTCAAAAGGATTTCTTTTCGATTTACATTCGTCCGCCCGAAGTGACTCGCCGGGTTAATGAACTCAAGGAATATTTTAAACAGGCTCTTTATGAGTTTGCGCGCCGGTTTGATCTGGACATCCTGGTGAGCGAGAACGCGCTGACTATTCCACTTAACTTGCCACTTGGGCTGGCAATCACCGAATTTATCGCTGAGACAGGTTTTCCAACCATTGCGCACCATCATGACTTTCATTGGGAGCGCCAGCGTTTTCAGGTTAATTGCGTAGGCGATTACCTGGCGGCAGCCTTTCCACCCAACCTGCCTTCCGTCCGGCATGTGGTCATCAATTCTCTACAATCTCAGCAGCTTGCTTCGCGGCATGGATTGACCTCACGTGTGATTCCCAATGTGATGGATTTTGACTCGCCTGCCCCTGAGCCGGATGTCTATACCCAATCCGCGCGCTCCGATTTTGGCATTGCGCCGGGCGAATACTTCTTTTTGCAGCCGACACGCGTGATCCAGCGCAAGGGTATTGAGCATGCGGTTGAGCTTGTCCGCCGCCTGGGGCTGCCTGCCAAACTGGTCATTTCGCACGCCTCGGGCGATGAAGGTACAGATTATGAGCAGCGTGTGCGCGAATACGCGTATTTGTTGGATGTGACTGTGCGCTTTGAATCGGCCCAGGTGCAAGATAAACGCGGCACCACCAGTGACGGCAAGAAGATTTACACGCTTGGCGATGTTTACCCGCATGCCGATTTCGTCACTTATCCATCCAGTATCGAAGGGTTTGGCAATGCTTTCCTGGAAGCCGTTTATTACCGTCGCCCGGTGCTGGTGAATAATTACTCCATTTATGAAGTAGATATCAGGCCAAAAGGATTCCGCGCGGTCTGGTTTGATGGCTTTATCAGCAAAAGCACATTGGAGGCAGTGCATTTCGTTCTGAAAAATCCCCTGCAGGCACAGGAATGGGCGGAAGAAAATTATCAACTTGCCAGACGATATTTCTCGTTCTCGGTTCTGGAACGCCGTTTGCAATCCATTCTTGCTGATTGTTTGGGGCAGCAAATATGAAAATAGCCATCCTGCTTCTTTCGTCGCTTTTGCTGTGCTCCTGTTCACCCT
>JBBRWF010000206.1:0-7602 GCA_038249405.1 Anaerolineales bacterium | reverse complement strand
GCTGGGCATGGGCATGATCAAGAGCGACTGGGCATCCTGAAAGAGCTCTCGCAGAGAAGCCAGTGCCGGGTTCACGCCAATATCTTCGGCGATATACACGCTCTGGGTTTCGCGCAAACGGGCAAACGCCGCAGATTCGGGCAGCAGGCTGCGGGCCATGGGGGCGGCTCCGGGCTTTTCTGGAAGCACATTCAATAAGAAGGTGCGCTGGCTTTTTTCCAAGAGAAGCAACATGGCGCGATCGGCGTGCACAATATTCATCAATTGATTCGCCGTCAGGCGCAGCACCTGGTCGGCGCTTAGAGAGCCGCCCAGTTCGGCAGAGAATGTATTTAACATGGCCAGGCGTTGGGAACGTTCATCCAATTCCGCCGCCCGGCGTAAAGATTCTTCGAACAGATTGGCATTATCAATCGCCACCGCTGCCTGGCTGGCAAAAGTGGTGGCAAGCTGCATGAGTTCATTGGTGTAAAAGTAGGGATCAAGCTTGTCAATGGCAATCACACCCATGACCTTATCTTTGGTGATGAGAGGAATACCCATCCAAGCCAGGTAACGCTGCTGCACCAACCTGCTAAAACGCAAGTCCAGGCGCACATCATCGACAACAATTGCCTGGCCGGTGCGGGTCATTTCATTCAGTAAGACGCTATCTGCTACGTCAACAGTGAGGCCCTGGCGCTTTTCGTTATCATCAAAACCACGAGCCTGGGCAACCACCATTTTATTTTCCTGGCGCAACCACAGGATGGCAGTATCAAATGGGATGACGGTCGACATGCGGTCAAGCAGCGAGTCAACCAATTCTTCACGCTGCAAGCTGGTGGTCAAAGTAGCAGCAACAGCATTGAGCGCTTGAAGCTGCCCGGCGCGTTCCTGGGTGGATTGCATGAGCCGGAGGTTTTCGAGCGAGAGTGCCACCTGCTGGATAAGCGAGAGCAGCAAGGCTTCATCTTCTGCCTGGAATGCCGCTTGAGTGTTCAGGTTATCCAAAACCAGCAATCCCTGGAAACTTTCGCTGGCGAAAATCGGCAGAAGAAGGCTGGAAACCGGTAAGCGCCCACCGGTAGCCTTGCGATACTTAAGCAAGTTATCTGCGGATAAGTTATAGTCCAAGGCGAAATTGACTTCATCAATACGGGCAGGCTGCTTTTCTGCAAATACCCTGCCGGGCAAGCCCTCGTTAAAACGATACGAGATACCCATGAGGCTGGCATCATCGGCATAATTGGCTGCGGCCAGAGGTTTCAGTAATTCTTCGTGCTGCTCCCAAACAAAGACCACACCTGCATGGGCCGGGGTGACCACGCGGAGGGCGCTTTCCAGCAAAGATTTCAGGATATCACGCGAGTTAAGGCCACTCAAATGGCGGCTAAAATCAAGCAGCAAGTTGACTTCCTGCAAACGCTGGCGAGTCTCATTCAGCAGGTTTAGATTTTGCAAAATAATGGAAACCTGTTTGCTGATCTGGCTGTAAGCCAGGCGGTCTTCGCTGGTAAGCACAGGCATGGATTCGGTATCTGTAGCCAGCACGGCGGCAACAGGTTTATTGTTAATGACAATTGGCATACAAATAAAGGACTTGGCGCGCAAGTTAGTCAGGAAGGGAGTATCGTGCCAGATCTCGTCTTCTTCCAGGTTGTCAGAAATAATGGTTTCACCGGTTTGCAAACAAACCCGCAGGGGGTTGCGCTGTCCAAAAGATGCCTCCGGATTAACTCCACGCGGTAAATTGCCAACTGTCTGGGTAATTTGGGGCCCATCTATCGTTTCGCGAGCAACGATGGCAATTGACATATCAAAGCTCGTAAGCACCTGTTGCCCGATCATCTGCAAGGCTGTAAACGAATCGAGCTGGCGGCCAATCGCTTCTGTGAGCTGCAGGCTGGCGCGGATGTGGTGGGCACGCTGCGCAAGATTGCCAATCGATATGGATTGCTCCAAGTCTTTGTGCAGCATCATAGGTAGACTGCGCTGGCTGAAAACAACCAGGCTTTGCTGCCGGTTAACTTCCCTGTTGAGGTTATCGATCTGAGATTTGTAGGTCTGGATGCGCAACCCGCTGGTAATGGTCAAAGCTGCCTGTGCCGCGAAGACTTCCATTGTTTCCAGTGCGATGCGGTCGGGGCGCAGCCCATTGCGAGGGGCGTCCACACTGATCAAGCCCAGGGGGCTTTCGTCATTATCGTAAATTGGAATAAACAGCAGATCATCGGGGTCCCAGGCGTTTGGTTTTTTCTCTGCTTCGGTCATGATGGTGAGCATGTGCAGATCCGCCGGGATGATGGGAGCTTGGTCGAAGGGTATGAAATACAAATTACCAATCTCGAATTCGCTTTTCATCAACTGGGTGACATCACCCCAGGAGGTTTGATGCGCCTGGGCCTGAGCAAAAGCTTCTTCATCCAACCCGGTGGAAACCACACGGGAGAGCATGCCCGTTTTGGCATCAAACAAGCTGATGAGCACAACATTGAAAGGCGTGGATTTTTGAATACCCTGGGCAATCGAATCCATCGAGCTGATGAGAGTCTCGTCAATACGCAGGTTTTTGGCTGTTTCAAACAACTGCATCAGGGTGTCGGCGCGGCGGCGGAATGACTCGATACGGTTTTGCTGATCGATATAGCGGTGTGCATTGCTGAGCGCAAGGGCAGATTGAACGCCAATATTTTTGACCATTTCCATGCAGGTTTCATCAAAACCACCATCAGAAGATGATTTATGCAGTTCAATGACACCCAGGTTTTCATCGTGATGGCAAATTGGGACAATCAGTACTTCACGCACCCCGGAATGAGGCGGCTTGGTGGCCTCAAATTCGGTAAGCAAGCGGGGCTCGCCGCACTTATGCTCAGTATTGGCGGCATCCAAAAACATATCGGCATAAGCATGCCCCAGGTGATGGATGGCAACTCGCGGCTCATCTGCCACTGCTTCCGGCTCAAAAATCACAACGGAGCCACATTCGGCCCCTGAAACAGCCAGGCTCTCCTCATAAATCAGATTACCAAGCTCTTTGAAATTGGTACTGGAATTTAGTTCGCGCGCAATGCGGTTGATTGCTGTTAAATAATCTGAACGGCGGCGCAAGATGACATCTGTTTCGCCAAGATAGCGGGCATTGTCAATGGCGATGGCTAACTGGCTGGCAACCGTTGAAGCAATTTGCAGATCGTAATTGGTGAAGAAATCTGGTTTCTTTGTACCGAGCATCATTTCGCCGATACCTTTGCCACGTACAACCAAAGGCACCACAACGGCTGACTCCAGCCCAAGCACGCGCACGATGGCGCGATAGAGGGGCATAACCCGGCGGTCACGGACTAAATTGCCCGAAAGGAATGGCCGCTGGCTGCCTGCCACCGTCATGCGGTAGGCTGAGGATTTGACATTCATGCGGGAAAGCTGGTTATACAATTCGCCCGACACGCCATAAACCGAGGGAATATGCGCGCGCATAACGCCATCGCTCTCATCCATTAGAAAGATGGAGCCGGATTCTGCTTGAAGAAGTTGGGCAACATCTCGAAGTGAATATTGGAGAGTCTCATCCAGAGTGGCTGAAGAACACACCAGGCTGGCAATACGGCGCATGGCCTCGGTGCGCTGGTTGCGCTGGCGGGCTTGCTGCACCAGCAAAGCATTATCAATGATGGCTGCCACCTGGCTTGCGACAATATTCAACAGGCGGAGTTCTTCCTGGGAAATTGGCGGCTCACCGCTGAGATGGTTTGAAAGCTGAAGATAACCGAGGAAACGGGTAGCTGAAACAAGCGGAATGAGGGCTGCATCACGGATGGCGGCTGCCTGCGCCAAATCTTGCAGCCCCAGGTCTGCCCAGGCGGCATCCTGCGCAGCGTTAACCGTTGAGATGATCTCCTGGGCGAGAATACGTTTTTCGGCCAGGCCGTTGGCGCGGATGCTGCTCTTGTAAATTTGCACCACGTTATTGGGCAGCCCCTGGAATGGCATTTGGGCTTCGAGTGTATGGCGCTCTTCGTCAAATAATAAAAATCCCAAAATTTCAACATTGAATAATGGCGAAAGCCCATCCACCATGCGGGCAAATAAGTCTTTTAAATCACGCAGAGAACCAATGGCCTGCGAAAGGTTGGTAAGACCAAATAACTGGGAATTCCAGCGCTGCTGGGCCTCGTACAACCCGGCATTGCGCAAAGCCACCGCTGCCTGGCCGCTAACAAGCTGCAGGATATGTACATCATCCGGTGAAAATCCTTTAACCGGTACCACACCTACTTCCAATGTGCCAACCAACTGTTCATACGCAAGCAGCGGAATGCCGATATAAGAACCCATGGGCGGCACACTGTGATTGATCGGATCGTATTTCTCGCTTTCCGAAATACGTGTATCAGCAATCACCAGTTCTTTGCGACTGGAAACAAGGGACTGCGCGTATTCCTTAAATAGGCTGGCTTTTTCACGCTGAAGCGTGCGCTCAGTTTCTGAGGTGCCTTCCATGCGATAGGGCACAAGGCTGCGGGTGGCTTCATCCCAGTATTTGACTTCGACAAAATCGGAAGCTACCAGACGCTCGACATTGATTAGAATTGCTTCCATGGTCGCCGGCAGGCTCAAGCTGGAGGCAATGGACTGCCCAAACTCTGAAATCGACTTAAGGGTTGAAACCGGCAGATTGTCACTGGCAGATTCAAGTTGCGGGAGCTCATTTTTTGAAAGCCGCAATGCCACCAGAATGACAGGCATATCGCCCGGAACCCGGTAAGAAATAGCATCCACCTGCTTGCCATTAATTGAAACACGCGACTGGCCTTCCGCCGCGCATATTTCCAGGAATTTTGCTGCTGGGCGTACTTTGCGGCCCAACCTCTCCAGATTGGGGTACTCTCCATTCGCCATGTCAAACAAACTTCTGGTTTCTGGATTGATCGAACGAATTCGCCCGCCGCTTTCAACGACAATGATGGCATCATCGTGAAACTGAATCTCCATCCCCACAGGTTTAGATAAATTTTGGGCTTCTGGTCGCAGGTGCGGCACGGTACGCAAAAGTACCCAGACCAGTAGAAAGAAAACCAGTCCGAAAAGGATAAAGCCGATGCCCAGGATAGTTGACCCTTGCAGCATAACGGCAAATGCTCCGATTTAATTCTTTGAACGAGTGGCATCCTGGCGGCGCGCATCGGCTGCCAGTTCAGTAATCTCACGGATATCGGAAAAGCTTTGTTGAGATGGGGAAACCATTCCAACCGCCATCGTCATCAATGGGAACTGTTCATTACCACCAGCTTTGGAAGGAGCGAGGATAAACCCTTGCTGGCGATCCATAAAGTTGTAGTGAGACTGTACTTCCTCGGCAAAGCGGTCTTTTATCTTCTGGCGTATCCCAGGGGCGGCAGCTTCGGAACAGATAATGATAAAGTTATCTCCGCCGGCATGTCCCAGAAAATCGCTTGCGCTGCCCATTTCATCCAGGACTTCTCCAATCAACATGCTGGTAAACCGGAGGACATCATCCCCGGCTACAAAACCGTAAACATCCGTAAAGGGTTCATAGTTGTTGATGCGCAAGTCAAGCAGCGCCCAGCCCTTTTCCCTGATAATTTTACGCAGCGCGTCTTCAATCAACCGGCCAGCTGGCAAGCCAGAGCGCGGATCTGTAAGGCTCTGCTGCTCGGAGCGGCGAATAGCACCCTGCACGCGCAGTTTTAGCTCTTCGATATCGAAGGGTTTTGTTATATAGTCATCCGCTCCCAATTCCAGGCCTTGCAAGCGGTCACTGCGTTCATCGCGCTGGGTCAGGAAAATGACTGGAATATGGCTGGTTCGCGTATTTGTGCGCAGCGTGCGGCAAACCTCGTAACCATCAATATCAGGCAGCATGATATCCAGCACAATAAGGTGCGGTATTGCCTGGCGAGTTTTCTCCAGGGCTTCTGATCCACGCATGGCTGTATCGACATCATACCCGAGTCCGCTGAAATAAATCTTTAGCATGTTTGAAATATCAACATCATCTTCTGTGATCAAAAGACGGGCTTTTCCCATAACGAGCCTCCCATCATAAATTACGCCCTGCTTTCTTAGCATTTTGGCGCACTATTTCAATTTGTTCGGATGTTATCGCTTTTTCAAAAGATCGGAAACCGCTTAACCTGAAACCATGTTTTTTGGCAATGGTTGAGATATCTTCCACCTGTGCACGCGTAATTTCTTTTCCAAGTGTGTAATCCTCAAAACGGCCTTCAAGGGCGAGGGCCATCGTCTCGGCCATGCAGGCGTAAGATTTGCCAACCGGGAATCCAAAATTAAAGTTGAAATTAACGGAGCCTGGCACATCTACCATACCACCGTCAATTACTAATATATCATCTCGCGCGGCGGCTACCATTGCAGATACATCGCGGGGGCGGGCCACATCACAAACCACCGACCCGGCTTGTAAAAATTCCGGGCGGATCACATCATGAATGGCACTGGTGACCGTTAAAATTAGATGCGCATGGCTTAAAACTTCCAGAGATGTGCTGGTATGCAGCCTGGCGTGTGATTTGGGCTGCAAGCTCTCGCGCAGTGATTCAAGGGCGTCTTTTCGACGCCCTATTAAGTATAACTCACCTACAACATCTGCGAGAAGTTCTGAGCAGACTCGGCCAATTGCTCCGGTAGCTCCAACCACCGCAGCCGAAGCTGAATCCGGGGGAATCTCCATTACCTGGGCAGCTTTTAACACTGCTTCGACTGCCAACGAAACGGTGTAAGAATCGCCAGTGGTGACCGGCACATCCAATTCGCGGGCAATGGTGACCCCGGCGTCACCCACGACAGAAGTAAATGCGCCCAGACCCAGAATGTTTGCGCCCAGTTTCTCGGCCATGCGCCCGGTCTGAATAATCTTCTGGTAAACCATTTTCTCCGGTAATTCCAACATACGTTTTGGGGTATAGGGGCAGGCCAAAAACCAGCCCTTAATTTCTTTACCGGTTGCTTCTGAGGTTATCCCCTCAATCTCAGAAATATAAATGGGGGGAAAGAATGTGGAAAAAAAATCGATTTGTTTTTCGGTAAGAATTTTCCCTAAAAGCGGGTATTTACGGCTTACATCTCGTTTCGGATCAATAGGGTGAATAATAAATGCAAAGGTATCCATGCTACCAGGATTCGAGGTCCTTTACTCCACGTCTGGGATATAAGTGCTTATGCAAATGAGCGTTGCGCATCTTATGGTGATCGCTATCTTCATACTTGATATCTTTGTCAATGACACGACGTTCTTTGGAAGCAGCCAGAACCACATCTGATTCGATGGTGCGCGCCGGGTAAACGATCATGCCTGCGCCGATTCGGCAGTTGTGGCCAACCGCCCCGCCCAACACCGGCCGGTTTGAATTTTTCAGCTCATTATTTCCGTCCAGCGCTTTAATGGGAGCGGGGATTAAATTATAGTCTGTAAAAGTTGAACCCGCCCCAATAAACGTGTTGCGCCCGACTACACACATTTGTAAGCAAGTATTCTGTGCAACCATGGAATTATCCATAATGGTTGTCATAAATAATGCTGCTTTAAATGGTAGAAAGGTGCCATCACCAATTACAGAGAGCATTAACTGGCAGTCT
>JBBRWF010000205.1:0-7604 GCA_038249405.1 Anaerolineales bacterium | reverse complement strand
TCCCCCTTCCTTTGGAAGGGGGCCGGGGGGATAGTCTCACTTAACAAGTGCTGCCATCCCGTGAGTAAAGACACCTGAAAAACAAAATTTCGGTTTCATTTGGAGGAACATGGCTGCCGCCCCTCAACATATTCTTGATTTAGTAAACTCACTGATCCAGTCTTATCCTACTGGTTTGCCCGAAGGCATTCATCTCAATATTAACCTGGCAGTTTCGACCGACTCCACCACGGTTGATATTAACCCTGGAGACCCGCCTGCCGGGCCTGTATACAAGGGCCCATTTTTGGGCTTGTATCGGGTCATAGCAACCAACCAGGCTCGGCGCATAAAAGTGCGCTCCGATTTTGATCCCGCTGCCCCTGAAATGTCCATCAATGTCGATGCGCGCCATATTAACTTTATGCGCGCCCTTAATCCAACCAAACCCGGTTACCTGGAAGGCAATGGCTATATTTACACCACTTCCGGTTCCAATCCAAAAACCTATTACAAGCAATACGCCTTTGATGGGCAGTTGCTGGTCGTTGCCGAGACAAGACGCGTTGGTAGTACTGTCATGGGCCGCGTGATTGGCATTGGAACCGATCCGTTAATGTCAGACCCCAAACCGTTAAACGCAGCAGTGACCAACAACAACCTTACCCCCTGGCTTGTACATCAAATTCCAGGTAGCCTGGTTTTTGCGCCAATCCTTGCTTCGGTTACCGAAGAGGGCTGGGTCATCATGGACGAACTGGAGAAAGTACGCTAATTCTCTCCGTCCTTTCCACAGCCAGCATTCGCGCCATCGCGATTGTTGGCTGTGGAAAGGACGGATTGCTGTACAATAAGAATGAAAGAATAATTCTTAATTACCCGGACAATCTGATATTCTGGATCCGATTGGCGCTGGTTTGGCTGATTTAACCACATCTCCATATCCATGCGTGCAATATAATCGCATCCTCAATGAGATTGTTCGAAGGAGTATTGCGATGACTCAAGATAATCCCCCGGTCCGTTGGCAGGCCATTGTTGCGCGCTATGCTACCCCCGAGCCCTGGCGCAGCACCTGGCAGATCATCAATTCCGTTGTGCCCTTTATTTTCATGTGGGCGCTCATGGTGCTCAGCTTGCGCGTGGGCTATTGGCTCACCCTGCTTCTTGCTCTCCCCGCCGCCGGTTTTATGGTGCGCATGTTTATCATCTTTCACGATTGTTGCCACGGTTCATTCTTCAAAGATCATCGTGCCAACGAGATTTTGGGCAGCCTGATTGGGTTGTTGGTGCTGACCCCTTTCTACCAGTGGAAACGCGATCATTCCATTCATCACGCCACAGCCGGTGACCTTGACCGGCGAGGTACGGGCGACGTGCTCACCCTTACAGTTCGCGAATACCTGGCGATGCCCTGGTACAAAAAGGTTGGCTACCGCATTCTGCGCAATCCATTAATTCTGTTCACCGTCGGTTCGTTTATCGACTTTGTGATCCTGCAGCGTTTTTCAACCCCCTCTGCGGGTCAGCGTGAGCGTTCAAGTGTGGCATGGACGAATATCGCCCTCGCCGGGTTGATTATTATTCTTATGCGCAACGTCGGTTGGCAGGCATTTTTACTGGTGGAAATCCCCATTTTGCTCATTGCCACTTCTGCGGGCGTCTGGCTGTTTTATGTTCAACATAACTTCGATGGTACCTATTGGGCGCGCCACGATCAGTGGGAATTTTTCAAAGCTGGCGTGACTGGCAGCTCATTTTACAAGTTGCCCGCCATTCTAAACTGGTTTACTGGAAATATTGGTTACCATCACATCCATCACCTCTCCCCAAAAATTCCCAACTACAAACTTCCAGTAGCCTACAAAGAAAACCCTTTGTTCCATATCCCACCCCTCACAATTCCCAAAAGCCTTAAGTCGCTGGGTTATCGCCTGTGGGATGAAGAGAAGAAAATGCTGGTTGGTTTCAATGTTCTAAGAAATTACCGCAAGCCGCAAGCCTGAGACCGTTGGAATATAAAAATAGTTGCCTTTGCCTGGTGTTGTATTCGCAAAAAAATGAGTCTTATCGGAACCATTTATCCTTATCGAGCGTCTATCGTGCGTAAGCATTCCAAAAGGAGCTCTGATATGAACAAAGTGGTTTCGAGTTTTACTGTTATGATGATTGGCGCCTTACTGGTATCAGCCTGTGCGCAAAAAGCCCTTGCTCAAGATACTTCTGGAACACCCCAGCCCGCCTCCACATCCATTAAGGTCAGCACTGCTCAACCAGGTGTGCTCAGCCAACCTTTGAGCGAGATCACCCCTCAAGTTGTCACACCAGCCCCCCATGCCGGCCCGGCTGGGCAAAAAATCGTCACCCGCAATGATCATGGTAGAACCTTTAATCTGGCGGTCGGCGATACCCTTCTGGTTCAGTTGGGCGAAGGTTACACCTGGGAAATTCTTGTCAGCGATCAAAATGTGTTCAGCCGCGTCAAAAATATCACAGTCATTAACGGTGCCCAGGGCGTTTATGAAGCCCTCAAGGCCGGAACTGTAGCAGTTACCGCAAATGGCGACCCGTTATGCCGCCAGTCAAAACCCGCCTGCGGCATGCCTTCCATCCAGATGGAATTCACCGTTGATGTTAAGTGATGTGAGCTGCTAAGTTTTACTGCTCCAGCTCCGATCTTAATGTTGGCAGCCGGTCAGTTTGTAAATCTCCACGCCAGGCAGTTTCAACTGCCTGGCGTACCATTCCGGTTGGTTGCCGGGCTGATCTTTGTTAAAGCTCTGATTTGTGCTGCCTGCATAAATATACGTTACCCCCAGTTTGCAAATTTCATCCAGCGTTTCTAGCGCATTAAAATCTTTGTAATAAGGCTCAAGGGTCACTATGCGGTGAATAAATACAGGGATCCATATTCCCGCATCTGCGCCGCTGTATCCTGCTGGCTGATTGGATTCAAACACCACCGACTCGAAAGATGCGATCAGAATATTGGCATCGGCAGGTGTGTTTCTGTCCAGCCATTCAAATGCGGCAGCATCTTGTTCTGAATAAAGCACGCAGCAGTTCGAGTGGGAGAAATTGTAACGTGTGAATTGCATAATAATTATTCCAAAAAAGCACACCGCGATTATTATTTCAAGTTGCTTCTTGCGTGTGCTATTCCATGTTGTGTTATTTCTCAACGCTTTGAGCATTCCCGCGTACCCCAGCCCTCCCAGAACCGCCAGCGGAAAGAATAAAATTCCTTCAACATACGGCCGGTCAAGCAGGGTTTGCGCATCATAAACGGGTAAAAATGCGGTAACAGAAATAAAAAGGCTTGCTCCCAGCAGCAGCATGAAAACCAGGCAAGCAAATGTGGCTCGCGGGAACCCATGGAATGCCAGGGGCGCCAGCACCAGGATAATCAGTGTTATCCAGCCTTGAATTCCAATATAAGGGTCAATCGCGAGTCTTAAAACCGATCGGGATTGAATCAACCAATATATCCCCAATAGTCCGGCAGCCGCCAGGGCCGCCAGTAGCTTATACGCCAACCAGGGCCGCCAGTTGTGCTGCAGGGTTTGGCCGGAAAGCTTTTTCCAGTAGTGCGCGATCAAGCCGCTTCCAAGCGCCAGGCCAATCACCACCAAAGAGCGGCTGTGAATCATTGTCGACATCAGCGCAGCTGCAATTCCTGCACAAACCACGATCCAGCGCTGATGTCTGCTTGCTTCGCGCAGCAAAACCAGGCAGCAAATACAAAATTCAATGCTTAAGATGCTGGTGATTGCCGGGTATTTTCCCCAATCCAGCATATGCGCTGGCATATACCAGGCCCATCCTGCCAGCAACGTCGCAAATAGCCCGGCAGATGCCAGGCCGGTCTCCCGCCGCACAATAAAAAACAGCGGCATGGGCAGCAGGGTCAGGATGATTGGCCCATACAGCAGCATGACTTCTCGCACAGGTATTTCTAGCGTGTAGCTTAATGCACCCGCCAACGCATGAAACCCCAGGTGATAATACCCGCCCACAAAGGCTTGAAAGTCTGGCAGTCTGAAACCCTCAAAGTTTTTAAGCAGGTCCGCAATAACTGAATAATGCATTGCTGAATCAAAATAAAGCGGCGCCTGCAATCCCTGGATAAAAGCCAGCCGCAGGATAAACGAAACGATCAATATCAACCCCAGCCCAACGCTTGCAGCTTGCGGAACTTTCAACTGCCAGGAAATCCTGCCTGCGCCGCGATAGGCCGCCAGTCCTGCCATGACGGCCAACAGCAGCCAGACCCAGGTGAAATTGGTATTGATCTTCCAGACCATTCTTAACAGGCTGGTCAGCAGCACCCCCATCAAAAGCGGCAGTGGCGCACCGCCAGCCCCCAGGGCCAGAGTTTCGCCGAAGCTAAGTTGTTCTCTAAAAAGCGCTTTTAATCCAAAGAATACACTCGCGCCGCCCACGCAAAAAAAGCCCAGCAATCCCACTATGCCGGGCCATTCTTGCCATAGAACCACAAGACTCTTTCCGAGTACATCCATTGACAAAGGATTATTTAGGGGTACGGAGTCGGGTTGGGGTACGCTGTAGCGTTGGGATAGGCTGTTACGGGGGTTGGGCTTTTTTTCGTTGCATTTGCTGCTGTGGTTTGTGTCGGCTTCACAGTAACGGTGATACCAGGCGTTTTTGTGACTACTACCGCCGGGGTGGCATCAAACTGAACAGACAAAACACCGCTTGCCAGCAAAACATTGTTGCCCTTTGTATAAACTTCCAGCGTAACTTTGGATCGATCCGGGACTTGGCTGCCCAGGCAGTAGTACGTATCCAGGCTGTTTCCTATCTTTTGGCACAGATACAGGTTCTCGGCTCCGCTTTGATTGATTTTGCCATAAATTTCTGTGGCCGGGCTGTCATTCTTCAAAACAATTAACATGTTCCCTGCGTTATCCAGACCGAACGAAACAACGCACAGGCTGGTAACTTCTGTACAATACATTAATTCAATTACCGCGGTTCCACTCGCTGCTGCGGTTTGTGTTTTGGCCTGATTTGCAAGGCTCGTGTTGGAACTATTGACATAACCGATCACTCCACAGGCAATGATCGTTGCCAGGATGATACCTGCAAAAATCAGGCGTATCTTTTTATCTTGTTCCATACATACTCGCTTTGTGAGTTGGTGTGACTTGGCAGGTTGTTAGCCCTGTCAAAGGGTTTTCCAGGCAGATATGCCGCCTTGCATACAGACGTTCAAGCGCTTTCCAAATAAAAAAGATCCTCATTTGGCATGGGGTTCCATTACCCACCCAAATACGCATCGTATCATCGCACATCTGGCAAACAATGTAAGCTTTTACATCATAGTACGCGTACGCCGCCTCGCCTCCCAGCTGGGAGTGCAGCCTCGCTTCGAGCGCTTTTTGGGCTCTGCGCGCCAGCCGCATTTGTTGTTCAATCTGCCCGGCCTCTCCAAAATCATCCAGCCTCTTTCCCAAAAAGCGCCAGGTTTGCTCGCGGACGACTTCCTGGCCCAGCCTGTGGTGCGCTGATATGGCATCTGAATCCGTGAAGTCCAGGTGTTGCATAGCCCCCATCGCTTGTTTAAATTGGTTGGCAAGGATCTGTTCGCTGCTGCTCATGTTTGGCCGCTAAACTTGCTCAGGCTCCCTGAAATCATAAATTCCATCTTTGACAGCCCATTTTCTTCCGCAGCCGGTGCATACCAGCCTTTCAGTCCGATCTTCCAGCGGATGCGCACCGCATTCTGGGCAGCGGAAAATCGACAGAACCAGCCTTTCCACTGGCGCGGCTGCTGGTTTGTCAGGTAGATTGTTTTTCAGCTCTGCCCGCAAAAAAACACTCGGGCTTAACTGCAAAAGCTCTCCAGTGGGTTGCAGCAGGCCGTCAATAGCAGCTAAAAAGCGGGCAGGCAGGCTGCGCTTCAGCAGTCCGACTCTTAAATGTGAAACTGTCAGGGTTTTTGCCACACTGAAGCCGAGTTCCTTTAGCCATTCGCGAATAGCTGCCGGGTGAAAGTCAAAATTAAGCGCTGCAAACTCCACCGGTTCGTGCGTGAAAGGACTCCAGCTTTGTTTGCCCATCCAGTAACGCAGAATGGCTTTCATGTTGAGCTTGTTCGCATATTCCAGAATAAAGACCGCGTCCGGCGTCAGTACCCGGCGCACCTGGGTCAATGCCCTGGGGGCCTCAGCCATGTGGTGCAGGGTGCGGATCATGGTAGCGCCGTCAAACAGGCTGTCCATAAACGGCAGTTTGTAAATATCTGCTGCCACGAACGTATAGCGCGCCGAATCTCCCAAACGCGCGCGTGCCTGTTGCAGTTGAGTGCGCGAATAGTCCAGCAAAACAATCCGCTCATAACCAGCATACCGCGGCGTATTGCGTCCTGCGCCCGCGCCCAATTCCAGTAGCAATTTCCCATTGTCAGGTAAGAGCCGTTTTAAGGCAATTGCTTCAGACAGGTCTTCATATTGTCGCCCGCCCTGATCCCAAAAAGAGGATTGGTAGTCGGAGCCTTCATAATCACAAACAGGGGGAGTGCTCATAGGTTGTTTATTTCACCGCTTTACTTAAGTGTTGAGAAAAAACGATAGTCGGGTAATTTTACCCGACTATCCTCGTCTTTAATCATTGACTATCTTACACCGGCAGTCGCACCCCGTGATCAGGGCCAAAAAACCCAGTGCCCGGGCTCTGCCTGGGCCTCGCTGCAACCTACCGCCCAATTGCGCGGTAGGTAAAGCCCAGTGTTTTCATAGTTGCCGGGTCGTAAATATTACGCCCATCGTAAATCACCGGTGATTTCAGCAGGTCTTTAATCTTTCCAAGATCCAGCTGCTTGAACTCGTTCCATTCGGTGATAACCATCAGTGCATCGCAGCCCTGGGCCATGCTGTACGGATCCTGGCACATTTCAACTGCCGGCAGGATTCCGCGCGCAACGTCCATTGCCACCGGGTCATAACCGCGTACCACTGCGCCTGCCGCGGTCAGTTCCTGGGCAATATCAATCGCGGGCGCATCACGCATATCATCCGTGTTTGGCTTGAAGGCCAGGCCCAGCAATCCAATCGTCTTGCCGCTCAATTCGCCGCCAATCATGGCAGCCGTGTGTTCAACAGCGGTCTTACGGCGCTCGTAGTTCACTTCCATAACCGTATTCAGAATGCGCGGATCAAGCCCGGCTTCTTCAGCCATGTAAGCCAGCGCCAACACATCCTTTGGAAAACAGGAGCCTCCCCAGCCCAGACCGGCATCCAGAAAATGCCGCCCAATTCGCGCATCGTAGCCCATGCCAGCCGCAACTTCTTTTACATCCGCGCCGAGTGCCTCGCAGATATTCGCAATTTCATTGATGAATGAAATCTTCGTTGCCAAAAATGCATTTGATGCGTACTTGATCATTTCAGCGGTGCGCAGATCAGTGATTACGATCGGGGCGCGCAGCGGCAGGTGCAGTTGTGCCACTTTGTTGGCGGCGTCCTTGTCGGTTGAGCCCAGCACGGTTCGGTGCGGCTGTGAAAAGTCGCCAATGGCCGAACCTTCGCGCAAAAATTCCGGACAGGATACAACCGCAAAATCAACCGGAGTCTTTTGTGAACGACGCACAATATCTGCCACCC
>JBBRWF010000204.1:0-7611 GCA_038249405.1 Anaerolineales bacterium | reverse complement strand
CTACTCCGGTCAAAATGAAGCAGATATTGAAGATGTTTTAGGGCACGATTTTTATGTAGGTCTTGTCAACCAGGTTTATGAATTATCATCTGCTAATCGGCTTCAAAAAGGATTGAAAACAACGGATACTTCTAATCGGGTTGTCCTTGAAGTAGAAACTCATTTTCGTAGCCTTCCACCATATGTTAGAGAGTTTAATCATTTCACTCCAGCAGACGCGCTATTTCAGGGAAAGGTGGATGGAACAATCTTACCTTGTTACGAGGAAGCATTATACCGAATGGAAAAGCTGATTGCAGACATAAATTCTTTACTTCGATAATGTAACTATCGACGAAATGAAAAACTGTCAAATTTATAGACTTAGAAATTATTCTTTTTGTTGTTCAGCTTTGTCCAAATTGGAGATTTGTAAAAACTGATGAAGGGGATATGAATAAAATCTCTCAACCACAACGGCTCATTATTTGGCTTTTGTATATTCTATCTTTGCTTGGAATATCCTGGTTTTTATATGGATCTCCGATACCACCGACAGCGGAACAAGGCCTCTGGTTTTACTCCTGTTTAGCATCTATTGTATTAGGCGAACTGATTACAAGTCCTTACTTCACTTCGCCTGCAGATGTTATTTCAAATACAATTGCGGCAATTATCACCATCTTGGCTGTTAATGCTTGGGCAATGAACTTGCCAATTATCAGCAAAGTTTTTTGGACCATTGCAATTGCATTTAACAGTCTGGTATTACTGGCTTCAATTGTCCAAATCGTTATAAAAGATTTTTCACAAACAGTTTGGAATCATCGTTCAAAAATCTTATATATAATTACTTCAGCTTTCGGAAACCATCGTGTAGTTTTTTCAACCGTTATTCTTTTTTCACTTATATCTTTTAATTATAGCGACCCTAAAGAATACGTAACAATTAGTCTGGCATGGGTGCTCTTGATTGCAATTCATCCAATTGAAAAAGTCTGGCAGTTAGCGACCAGGATTAAAAATATCAATTCTAAACTTGTACCACTAGCAATTGGAGAGATCGCCGGACATGAGTTCCCCAATATAATTTTGGTAAAACATCTGCCTGGAACAAACTTAGAATATGGAGATCCAATTATTGTTCAAGGGGATAGCGGTCAAGTTATATTGGGATGTGCTCTCGATCAAATTGGTTTTACCGGCGAACTCTGGCACCGAGTTTTGCGATTACCCACTGATTGCCAACCGCCATGCGGCCAATTGAAGAATATAACTGATCATTTTCCGACTGGGGCCTTCAAATATCAGATTGATCCTCTGGTAGATCAACCTATTCAGGAACAAATAGACCGGGTAAAAAAGTTATTAATCGGAATTATCGCACCTGATTCAGATGTAATGAAATTAAAAATTGAGCTTGTCCGAACAGACTTGGATTTGTACGAAGGTAGATTGGTAGAGGTTTTAATTGGGTCAGATGTTGTTTTATATCAAATTGTGAATGGTTTAACAAGGGAAGAAATAGTCGAGCAACGCAACAGTCGCGGATATATTCGGGCAGAGGCAAGAAAATTAGGTAAATGGGCTGACGATAATTTTCAATCTGTTAAATGGGTCCCATGGCCTAACACACCTGTTTTTCTTGTCAATATAGACGAACCGCCATTTGAGAATTCTTCGGTTGGGTTCATTCCGAATACGAATTATCATATTTCTGTTGATCTAAACTATTTGGTAACGCATAATACAGCAATCCTTGGAATTCTTGGCGTTGGGAAAACTTGCCTGGCATTGGAATTAATTGAGCGATTGATCGCACAAAGAATTAAAGTAATCTGTCTTGATCTGACTAACCAATATTCCCAGGAATTAGGGCCATATTATGATGCGGATTTACATAGGAATGAAATGACCGATCTCCGCACAATCGGGACTCAAGGTCGAAACCAAGTACGACAAAATGTGGAAGAAGGAGGAAGTATAGTTCAATTTCGAAATGAACTTAAGAATAGATTGTCCGGTTTCCTTCACGGGAATAATCCCCAAGATCTATTACGAATATACAATCCTGCGAGTTTTGAGGTTTGGCGTCAAGATAGTCGAGCTTATCAAAATACAGCTGCGATGGCAACTTTAACTCCCTGCGAGGTCACAAGAATTATCTCGGAAATTTCAATTGAAATATTACAAGATATTGGTATGTCCGACGTAGCTCGATGCTGTTTAATTTTTGAGGAAGCCCACTCTCTGGTACCAGAATGGAATTCAACTGCCAATGATGGAGACAAAACAGCTACTAATGGCACAGCTAAAGCTATTCTGCAAGGTCGAAAATACGGATTGGGGTGCGCAATTATTACTCAAAGAACTGCAAATGTAACAAAAAGTATTCTAAACCAATGCAATACTGTATTTGCCCTTAGGACATTTGATTCGACAGGGGTCGAGTTTTTAAAGAATTTTGTTGGAGATGATTATGCAGGAATTTTAAGTAATCTGGAGGATAGACACGCAGTTATATTTGGAAAAGCTTCCTCATGCAAAACGCCAGTTATGATCAGGTTGAATGATAGAGGTGTATTTTTAGATCAATTTAGACCGACGGTTGATTTAGGAACAGGGGAAGAACCCGTTTCTGATATCTTCGAAGAAGAGATACCTTTTTAAAAATACATATAACCAATGTTCAGTTGTTTACTAAGCTAGTCTCCAATGGGAGAAGTTCTAACAACTCGTATTTTATTTCAACCTCACCTGTCATCGGCTTTAGCGTCTGAATGACCCTTAATGAAGCTTTGTAGCTATTCCCCAGAATAGCCCCTTCAACTTGCTTCATTGCCTCATTTGACACTTTTCCGGTAAATTTTTCTTTATCGCTGACTTCAAATTCAAATGTTTTATTTCTTAAGCTGCCGCCTTCCAAAGAACCAATAACATCTTTGTAAGACACCTCGTCTTCTGCTCCCAATTGGATAATGCTAATTGCAGATTTAGCTGTAAGAGATGAAATTGCTCCATTTCCCCCTCGAGTAACACGCGGAGACGCCCATTCCATTTTTATATTTTGAGTATTTTTGCTAATAGATTGTAAGAATTCCAAGTAATTTCCAGCAACTCTAAGCTTTAAAGTCAGTAATTTCTCTTTTAATGGGTCGGCATTACTACCAATATTAATCAATTGAACGAGTTCCTCAATTGCGTCTTCAATGTCAGCCTCATCCAAAAGGTTTACGTGATTGGCTGAAACCAATTCAAGTTCAAAAGATCCTGCTCCCATCCCTTGTACAAGAAGTTCGTTATTAAATAGAATATTTCGAGGAATTGCTCCCCGAGTAGTCGCGTCTTCCTTTTTTGCTTGTCCGATTGAGTTAATTGCATCTTGAACAGTTCTTAATACTTCTCCAAGAAATTTTGCAGGGGCTTCGGTTCGATAAACATTTTGAAATTCGAAACTTAATCGTAGAACAATCCGCTTACTTTGTTCAGCCTTAATCCTAGTTGGGACATCTAATCGAGGATACGTTTCCGTTTTAATCTGTAGATTTTCTCCTTTTTTAGGTAATGATTCATCTGTCAGATTGGACGTAGGAATATTTATAATTTCGGTAAATTCGTCAGTTGTTACCAAAGATTTTACAACATAGACAAAACCCGTTTCAGATTCTGCAAATGCATCATGAAGATCTATACCACCGGAACGAATTTGACTAAAACGGCGCTCAGACAAAGGAACATACAACCAAGTTCCTTCGTCAACATTTTCTTCAACTAATACGGAGAGAAATAGGTGATTGAGTTCATTACGGCAAGTAAATAATACAGGCTTATCATAAAACTCATAGACTTCAAACAAATTCAGCTTACCAAGTGTATGATTACTAATTTTCTGCTCCATGATCATTATTCCTTAAATCAAATTAACACGACATGAAACAGAGTCCACGGAGATGCTTCTAAGGGAACCCACCATGTATGATGTGAGGATTCGCTACATGTCAAAACTGTATTTTTTACAACCCCGTGAGAGTCACAAATATTGCCTTTGACAAGATGCTTGTTTTTAAAAGCCGGGATACGATCTTGAACTCTTTTTACATCTCCCACTTCAAGATAAATTGATAATCCACAAACGACGCATTCAGGTTGGGAATATTTCTTTGTTGGAAACCGTTCTCTATGAGATTTAAAATCTTCTGGAGTTGGTTCTTCTCCTTTGATAAATCGATAAACTTCGCAGTCAACAGTATGACTATCCGGGCATGGACAATTGGGTGGGAAAAATGATGGCCACAGCATGAGAACAGCTCCCCAAAAATAGCGATTGAAAATAATGACTAAGAGTCTAATAACATATATTACATTATTTCTTGCTATTGGAGTAGTTACATATTCATCGAATTATGTTTTGTCTGCGCATCATTCATTAAATGATCCGAACCCATGAGGACAAAATCCAACCTGTGCATCTGAACAAAATTAGGGCTACCCCGAAAAGGATAGCCCTAATTTTTATAATCCCAATCCCATCTGACCCTTCGATACCACCTCCTTTCTCCTTGTTTTTCGCACAATCACGGTCTTCTGAGTTACCCATTCATCCCAGGTCAGCACTTTCGGACCCGGCACGATCGTCGCGCTCGGCGTCGTCAAGCTGCCCAACGGATTGTGACTCACCTGCAGGTCGTCGGCAAACAGAGTCTGGAGATCAGAGAGCTTCGCCCCCTCCAGCACGTCGCGCGCTAGTTGGGTCAGGAAATCGCCCTCATCCTCCGGGACGATTGCCCCGCCGACCTCGTCGCCGTACACCAGTTGGGCTGCCTTCATCTTTTTGCCCATGAGAGCCAGGGCCGTTGCTTCCATCGCCGACGAGTAGACCGCGAAGATCGCCTTGACCGGTTGAGTTTGGCCCAGCCGCCACACGCGCCGAACACTTTGCCATAACGTGTAGAGCGAATACTCGATTTCGAAGTAGATCACGGTCGAAAATTGCACCAGATCCAGGCCGGTCTCGACCAGACGCGGATTGCAAATCAGCGCGTCGATGGTAGGAGCTCGTTTGGCGATCCAATCTTCCCGCTTGCGCGGATCGATGTTGCTTCCCAGGATGGCCACCCGCAGGCCGTTGGCTTGCAGCGGCATTTGCACCCGGTCTTGAATGTCTCGTGTCCCGGTCTGGCGAACGTAAATCAGCACCTTACGCCCAAGTTGTTTTTCCAGTTTGCAGAAGTCGGCCAGCCAATTTTCTTTTGGCAGCCACTTACCGAAGGTGTTCGGGTTAATTGCCGGCAGTTCCATCAGCGGAACTTTGCGCACCAACTTGCCATCCTCGTCATTCACCTCATCTACGAATACAACCTCATCCCGAAATGCGGAATTCGGTCGCGCCAGGCTCCATTGCAGCCAGGTGGACAGATAGCGGCTGGATTGGACGGCAAGCTGTTTCAGGCTGCTTTCCATACTGTGATACTGCTGCCCCTGGTCGTCCAACATTTCCAGGGCCACCACTTCTTCCTTGTAGGCCGGTAACGCCAGGTTCAGGTCTTTCAGGCTGAGGAAGACGGTCGTATCCAGCAGCCGGCTGACGATCGCCGGACTAACGCCAGGTTGTTCTTTGGCTTGATTGCGGTAGCGCCGGTTGCCGGTGAACACGCCGTCCTCGTCCTCTTCTTCGTTCCTGCGCCGCCGGCGGGTCGTTTCCAACACGCCATACAGTCGCGCCCAGCGTTTCTCGTCATGGAAGGCGAAGTCGCGCCGCACACCATGGCTCAAGCGGTGTAGCAGCCAGAAGATCGATGTGCTTTTGCCGCCAAAAAACGTGCCCGTGAGGGTCAGCGTCCATTTTGCAGCGGTGATGAGCTGGTGAAACGCCACGCCACGATCCGATGACTTCGATTTGAACTGGTGGACTTCATCCGCGATGAGCAGCTTGAACGCGCCTGCAGCATGCTTGCCAATATACTCGGCGATACTGTGGCGGCGCGCCCCGACGAACTCGAACAACGCTGTTCTACATGGTCGGGTGCCCCACACCGGATCGCCGTTCGCATCCAGCTTTTGACGCCCGTTCGCATCCAACTGCCAGCCGGGCACCGGATGGTGACAGAACTGGCGTTTCTCTGCAATATCTTTCGGATCCGTCACCGGCACTACAAATCCGTCTTTCTCGATTGTGACCACCTGGCCACAGCCCGGGCACGCGCAGGCATTGACAATCTTGCCTGTCAGCGGATCATTTGCCTTGCGCCTGATCACCGCCGGCTGCCAACCTGCCCCGAACTTGGCCGATGTATGCGCTACGACCGCCACCCATTTGGGCGCCGGACTGCCCTTTTTCCGGGCAACCTCGCAGGCCTCCTTGTATTGATCCAGAAATTCGCGCACATCGTTTACGTCGAAAGCTTCGTCTGAATTCCGTCCGATCCTACGCAGCTCACGAGCGTGCACACCGGGGATCACTTCTTCGATTTCCCGGATCCACTTGGGCACCAGGTGCGGCGGGCAGATGACCAGCGCCGGATACGCGACCAGCAGTTCGATCACCGCCGATGCAATAGTCGTCTTGCCGCAGCCCATTTCCGCCTGGCAGTTGGCCACGCCGCTTTTGCGGATCGATCGTGCCAGTGCAGCTGCGGTATGTCGTTGTGCGGGCAGCAGTCCAGCCCGTTCTTGCCCAGGCAGGGGTTTGCGCCCCGTCCCAAGCATATCCAGAACGGCGATCTCCTTTGCCGTGGGGTTCAGATTATAGAGCGGCCGGTAAGTTTCCAAGACGTGGGCGGCAATCTTCTCGCCGTGGGCTTTCATGAACTCAGACAGCCCTTTCACATCCTGGATCACCTGGACACCATCCTTCTTCAACACCGCCACGGTAGTAACGAACCTGTCTTTGTACGTCTCGATGACCGTGTTCGCTTCTTTTGCATTGGGCTGTTCCGTCTTCTCGACCACCTTGATCACCCGCCCCTTGATCAGCATGGGCTTGCCTGCTTCATCGGTCAATCGCACCGTACCCATCATTCCGGAGGCCATAAGCATGGCGATATGCCCCTTCTTTAAGGGCATCACCGGCTGGGTGAGTTGCGCTAAACCGCGTGACGGGCGGATCATGTCGAGCCAATCACTCGTTTTCTGCACGCCTGTTTCTACAGTTGCTTCGACCACTTCCTCCGGTTCCCAATCTGTGCGTTTGAAGACGACCGGCTTGCCGCTCGTACCCCGCGAGGGTGCCGGCAGCAGCGTGTAAACCGGTTCGTCGGCAGGAGAAATGGGTTCCAAATCAGTATTCGCCAGTGTTTGCAGCGAGAGAACCTCCTTGTCGGTAGGCGTCTGGTAAACTTTGCGCTTATAGGCCAACACCACCACCTGCTTGAACTTCTCGTACAACCCATCCGGGAAGCGATAGACAGAAATGGCCTCGTAGTGACTGGCCAACGAGCGTGCCACCTCGATCATGCCCAGAATCTTCTGGGGAATGATAAAGGTCAGCAGCCCGCCGCGCATCAGCTTGGGCGTGGTCGTTTTGAGAAAGTCCCATTCGAGCCGCTTTTGATTGTCGAAGCGGTCGAACTCGTATGGCGGGTTCAAATACAGCCAGGAAACGCTTTCATCGGTCAAAACGCAGGCCTGCCAGGG
>JBBRWF010000203.1:0-7653 GCA_038249405.1 Anaerolineales bacterium | reverse complement strand
TTAAAAAAAACCCCAAACTTTTTTTTCTTCGTTTTGCCCCGTTTGGGGTTTTCCGCCCTTTTTTGGGCGCTAAACTCCACAAAAAAAGTTTCTCCCCCTTCCAAAGGAAGAGGGCCGGGGGGATGGTCTTAGTTAACCAGTGCAAATGCCCTCTGAGTAAATGCCAAGGACAACTCTTATGAGTACTCAAAAAGAAATCGCAACACTCGCCGGCGGCTGCTTCTGGTGCATCGAAGCCGTCTTTGACCAGCTAAACGGCGTCATATCCGTAGAATCCGGCTACTCCGGCGGACACACCCCCAACCCCACCTACCGCCAGGTCTGCAGTGAAACCACCGGTCACGCCGAAGCCGTCCAGATCACCTACGACCCCGCTATTCTCACCTACACAGACCTGCTCAACATCTTCTTCTCCGTCCACGACCCCACCACCCTCAACCGCCAGGGCAACGACGTCGGCACCTCCTACCGCTCCGCCATCTTCTACCACTCCGACGCCCAAAAGACCGCCGCCCAACAAGTCATCCGCGACCTCACCGCCCAAAAACTCTGGAATGCCCCCATCGTCACCCAACTCACCCCCTTCGACAAATTCTATATCGCCGAAGACTACCACCAGGAATACTTCGCCAACAACGGCCAGCAACCCTATTGCCGCGCTGTCGTCGCCCCCAAAGTCGCCAAATTCCGCAAACACTATCTCGACCGGCTCAAGTAGGGCCCTGCCGCGCCCAGCAATAATCCGCGCACATCTGCCCCATGACGGATATTGTTTCTCTCCACTCACAACCCACCGAACAAGCACCCCCATTTTTTATGGGTCTGCTTGTTCTCATTGTATAATGATTACATCGTTATAATACCCACGGGCACAAATTGCGGTTTTCCGCTCAAAAATTAACGCAATTTGTGGCCGCGTTGCGTATAATCCTCTGGAGGGAAAGCATGCGCCGCTTCGCAGTCCTGCTGGTGTTTCTCACCGCCGCCTTATTAATCTTCACCCCTGTCGCCGCGCAAACCCCCGCGCCGCCGCTCACCGTTACGTTAACGGCGCAACCATCAGCCACCCCTCTGCCAACTTCAACACCTGCCCCAACCCCCTCCCCAACCCCCAACCCCATTGATACCTGTTTCGAAAAAGGCGCGCTCGCCTGCGCTCCCGCTATCGCGCGTGAATGGGGCGCCTGGGGCGTTGCCGCCCTGATTGTTGTTATCCTATTGGTTTCTTTATTCGTGCGATTTGAGAAACTGCTTCTGGATAAGATCGAGGAATTGTTTAAATCCCTGCCTTTCCTGCGTCCCAAAGATGCCCCCCCTGAAATTACCCGCGACTACCTCAAGCAGGCCGTCACCACCTACAGCCGCTTCAAGTTTCGCGGCTTGCCCACCCATGTCGGCGAAAACAGCGCCAACCGCCTCAGCCTCGACCAGGTCTATGTCTCCCTGCGCATCCTGACCCAGGCGCGCGGTTTGGAAGATTTGCCAGAAAAGCAGGGCCGCGCCGCGCTGGAACGTATCGCAAAATCCGAATCGCTCAGCCTGCCGCAGGCGCTGGTGGAATTAAAACAACGCCGCCTGGCAATCATCGGTATTGCCGGTTCAGGCAAAAGCACCCTGCTGCAGTGGGCTGGCCTTGCCTGCGCGCGTGCTTTGCTCGGTGAGAAACTGAGTGACGAGCAAAAAGAACTGGTAAGGGTTTTTGGAGGCAAGGCGCCTTTTCCCATTTTTATTCCCCTGCGCGCCTACAACGAATACTGCAAGCACAACAAACTCGCCCGTTCGCTCAAATCATTGCTCGACTTTCTACCCGCACATTTTGTTGAGGATCAGGCCCACTGCGAATTTACCACCGAGTTTTTCAAGACTCAGTTACGCAAGAACTGTCTGTTGATGTTCGACGGCGTAGATGAAGTCGAGATGGAAGACCGCCGCGGTGTTCAGGATGCCGTCGAAGCCCTGCTCAATGATTTTGATCACCCGCATCTGTACTGTCTCATCGCTTCGCGCTTTTCGGCTTCGTACATCTCAGACCAGATGGCTGGCTTTCACCGCTGCGAAGTTCAGCGCCTCTCGGCTAAACAGCGTCGCCAACTGGTACTCTTCTGGCACTCCGCGGTCTACACCGAAGACCCTGCCAGGGGCAAAAAGGAAGCCGAAAAACTCATCCTGCGCCTCGAATACGCCCCGGCCCAGGTGCGTGAACTGGCCACCACACCGCTCATGGCCACCATCTTCTGCATGGTCAGCTACAGCCACGAGTTGCCGCGCCAGCGCGCCAAGCTCTACGAAGATGCCGTGCAGGTATTGTTGACTGATACCATCCATCACGAAGGCGATTTTTACCAGGGACTGGCCGAATGGGGTGGGCAGGATTGGGAAGACCGCCGCGACCACCTGGCCTTTATTGCCTTTACTTTACAGCAGCGCAGCCTCAATAAACTGCCCGAATCAGATCTTGTGCAGCTGATCTGGCAGGAGTTCAAAGCGAATAAACAGGAAGATTCCGAAAAGCGCGCGCGCAAGTTCCTGAACGACATTGCCGGGCGCGGCGGCTTGCTTGAAGAGCAAGACCGCGAATACGGCTTTTTTACCCACGCCACCTTCCAGGAATACCTGGCGGGGCGCTACCTGGCGCAGGAACTGGACGACAATGCCCAGGCGGAATTTCTCGAACACAACTTCGCCAATGACCAGTGGTGGGAAGCCATCCGCCTCGCTGCCGGTTACCTCTCGCTGGGCGGCAAAAACGACGCCGACCGCTTCGTGAATGCGCTCGCGCAAGCTGGCAAGACATTGGAACAAAAAGCCAGTGCGCTGGCGCTGGCTGGCGAATGTCTGATCGACATGCGCAAGCGCGACGAAAACACCGTCCGCGAAGTGAGTGCTCGTCTCGAAACCGCCCTGACTGCCAACCCGCCTTACGCCCCTGCTTCCCTGCGCTTGCGCCTGGGTCTCGCCCTTGGCATCCTGGGTGACTCGCGTCTTAAACCGCTGGAACCCGACCTCTGTCCTGTGCTCGCCGGGATATTCCGCATGGGTACCTGTGATGCAGACAAAAAGCTGCTCGAAGAACAGGATGCAAAACCATGGGGTGATGAACAACCTGCCCACCATGTTTATGTTTCCGGGTTTTCAATTGCACGATACCCGCTCACCAACCTGGAATATAAGGTTTTTATGGATGCCGGAGGTTATGAAATTTCGGATTATTGGAGCAAGGACGGCTGGAGTTGGCGCACAGGAAAATGGGATTCTGATCTTTTGTATATATCGAATGAAATCACACGCAAGGCTGTTGAAGACTGGCTGAAACAGCGCCCGCTTAAACTGCGCGGCAGCCCTTTCTTTTGGGACGACCCAAAATGGAATGGCAATAACCTGCCGGTCGTGGGGATTTCGTGGTTTGAGGCCGAAGCCTACTGCAAGTGGCTTTCGCAGAAAACCGCTAAAAATTACCGCCTGCCCACCGAAGCCGAATGGGAAAAAGCCGCGCGCGGCCCAGATGGGAACTTATGGACCTGGGGCAATACCTGGAATGCGGATGCTTGCAATTCAAACGACGAGGATGTCAAAGACAAACTGGGGCGCACATCACCGGTTGGCATGTACCCGCAGGCTGTCAGTACTTGCGGCGCGCAGGATATGCCTGGCAATGTCTGGGAATGGTGCTCGGATTTTTATGATCAGGATGTCTACCAGACTCGCGCCGGGCAGGAACTCAAAGACCCAACAGGACCTGCTCAGGGCAACGCCCGTATTATGCGCGGCGGCTCGTGGTGCGACGATCGTTACGACGCCCGTTGTGCCTGCCGCAATAGGAGCGCTCCCGGTGACTTCTACTACAACGTCGGTTTTCGTTTAGTGTGCTCCCCATCATCCATCTCTGAACTCTGAATCTCTGTACTCTGACTCTCTGAGGGGTTTTCTCCTCCCGCGTAGCGGGTCGCTAAAAAAAATAGGCATATACCATGAATCTACAAGAACAAGTCTGTGATTGGGATAATCTACGCCTTGCCTATCAGTACGCCTCGCGCCACAAACGCGGACTGGGTCCCACCGCCTCTTTTGAATTCAACCTGGCCGACAACCTGATCGAACTCGAAAGCGAACTGCGCGAGCAAACCTACCAACCCGGCCCATACCATTCCTTTTACATCCACGAACCCAAAAGACGCCTGATCTCCGCCGCGCCCTTCCGCGACCGCGTCGTACACCATGCCCTATGCAATCTCACCACCCCCTATTTCGAGCGCCTGTTTATCGCCAACAGCTTTGCCAACCGACTTGGCAAGGGCACGCACCGCGCACTGGATTGCTGCCAGCAGTATGCAAAGCGCTTTCGTTACGTTCTGCAGTGTGATATTGTCCAGTTCTTCCCTTCCATCGACCATGCCGTGTTAAGTGGCACCCTTGGGCGCATGTTGCCTGATGACAGCCTCGCCTGGCTGGTGGAGCGCATCCTTGCCAGCGGGCAGGCCGTCCTCGCCGAGGAATATGACATGCGCTATTTCTCCGGTGATGATCTTTTTGCCTCTCAGCGCCCGCGCGGTCTGCCGATTGGCAACCTTACCTCCCAGTGTTGGGCCAATTGCTACATGAATCCCCTCGACCATTTTATCCGCCGAGAATTGGGCTGTGCCGCCTACTTGCGTTATGTCGATGACTTCCTGCTCTTTGGCAACGACAAAAAAGAACTGCTGCGCTGGCGCGATGCCATCATCAAACGCCTGGAGCGTTTGCGCCTCAGTTTGCACACCGGCTCCGCCCACCCGCATCCGGTTACAAACGGCATCCCCTTTCTTGGCTTCATCATTTTTCCCGATCACCGCCGTCTCAAACCGCGCAAAGGCTATGCCTTTCTGCGCAAAACCCGCGGCATGTTGCGCGCTGGCGCGGATGTGCGCGCCTCCATTCAGGGTTGGTTAAACCATGCCCGCTACGGCGACACCTACCACCTGCGCCAGGCTGTGCTGGTACAACTGGGGCTGCTGTATGCCTGAAGAAATGGTCATTTTCACCCGCACCTACGATTTCATCACCTGGCTGATACCGCTGACGGAAAATTTCCCGCGCAGCCAGCGCTTTGTTGTCACCCAGCGCCTCCAGCAGGCAGCATTGAATTTCCAGGAATTGCTTATTGAGGCCAATGCCCAGCGCGGCGCAAGGCGCGCTGAAAAATTGCGCGTCGCGGATGCCGAACTGCGCAAAGTCCGCCTGTATTTGCGCCTGTGCGAGAAATGGGAATGGCTCAAGCCGAACCAGTACCATCATGTTTCTGGCATGGTTGCGGAAATCGGCAGGCTGCTGGGCGGCTGGCAAAAGACAGTCACTTCCGCGTCGCAAGACGCGTTGTGAAGGGTTTACCCGGGAGCGCGGCGGCTCGTGGAACAACAATCGAAACAACGCCCGTTGTGCCTACCGCAATAAGAACGAACCCGATAACTTCAACAACAACATCGGTTTTCGTTTAGTGTGCTCCACATCATTGGTTTTCTCTGTTTGCCGGAAATGCAAAGCGGTGCTGAACCTCTTTGACGAGGCCCTTAATGATGGCCGGGTAACATCCTGTCCGCGCCTGTGAAGGCACAGCCGGGCAAATACAAAACCTGCCCGCCGCCTGGGATGCCTCCCCGCGGCGGGTTGTGTCATTCTACAGTTGCAAATTTGAGATTTTCTTTGTGTTGCCCAATGTCACCCGCCCGCCTTCCCTGCCTCATCCCTTCTGTTATACTCGTGCCAAATCTTACCCGTAGAGACCCCCTCATGACATCCCCGACCGAACCCCCCACCCCCTCCTTCCACATCCGCGACATCCCCGTCTACGGCGATGCCATCCTCGCCCCCATGGACGGCTTCTCCGATTGGCCCTTCCGCTCCATGTGCCGCGCCCTCGGCTCCGCCATGAGCTACACCGAATTCGTCCGTGCCCAGCATATCGTCATGGCCTACCAGCACATGACCGCCCGCCTCACCTTCGACGAAGCCGAGCGCCCCATGGTCTTCCAGCTCTACGGCGACGACCCCGATGAAATTGTCGCCGCCGCCCTGCGCGTCCAGGACAAACGCCCCGACATCATCGATATCAACATGGGCTGCCCCGCCCGCAAAGTTGTTCACGGCGGTGCCGGCGTTGGCCTCATGCGTTCCCCGCTCACCATCGCGCGCATCTTCCGCAAACTCTCCACCGCCCTCGAGATCCCCGTCACCGGCAAGATCCGCATCGGCTGGGAAGACTGCCGCAGCTACAAACTCATCGCCCGCATCGTCGAGGAAAACGGCGGCTCACTCATCGCCATCCACGCCCGCACCAAAGAACAGGGCTACAGCGGTCTCGCCGATTGGGACGTGATAGCCGAAGTCAAGGCAGCCGTCAAAATCCCGGTCATCGGCAATGGCGATGTCAAAGTCGCCGCCGATATCGACCGCCTCAAAGCCTACACCGGCTGTGACGCCGTCATGATCGGGCGCGCCGCCATCGGCAACCCCTGGATCTTCTCCCGCCAGGACCGCGATCAGGTCTCCCCCGAACAAGTTCACACCCTGCTTCGCGAGCATTTGCAGCGTCACCTCGCCTTTTACGGTGAACGCAAAGGCATGATCCTCTTCCGCAAGCATGCCATGCAGTACCTGAAATTACAGCAGCTCCCGCGCCTCATCCGCACCCACATCATCACTCGCGACAACCCGCAGGAATTCCTGGCCCTGCTCGATGAAGCCTTTGCCCAAAAGATCTTTGATTTTCAGGCCCCTGCATGACCATATACCCTCTTTCGGCCTTGCGCGCCCTCGCTCTGCACGCCACCCGCCTCGCTGCCCCCAACGCACCGCAGCAGCCCCCCGCCATCGACTCCATCTTCGAACTGGTCGACCACCTGGGCGCGGTCCAGATCGATACCCTGCAAATGGTGGCGCGTGCCCATTACATCACGCTCTGGTCGCGTCTCGGCAGCTATGACCCGTCCCTCTTCGACTTGCTCTGCAACGACCCTGAACAGCGCCGCGTCTTTGAAGGTTGGTACCACGCCGCCTGTTTCATCCCCCTGCACGAATACCGCTACCAGCTCCCGCGCCAGCGCGAAGCGCGCGCCTCAGGTCACCACTGGTACAACGACTGGATGGAAAAGCCCGGCAGCCGCGAATTGATGCAAACCATCCTGGAGCGCGTTCGTGCCCGGGGCGCCCTGCGCGCCAGCAGCATCGAAGGCGAAAAAATGAAGCACGGCACCTGGTGGGACTGGCGCCCCGAAAAAATGGCCCTCGAGCACCTTTACAATTTTGGCGACCTGATGATCGCCGGGCGCGTCAAATTCCAGCGCATCTACGACCTCACCGAGCGCGTGCTGCCTGCCTGGGCAGACCTCAGCGAACCCTCGCCAGAGCAGCGCGATCTCTTCTGGCTCGAGCGCGGCGCCAAAGCCCTGGGCGTTTCCCTGCCGCGCAATTCCGCCGACTACACCTGGATGAAACTCACCAAAGCCCGCCCGCTCATCGCCGCCCTCATCAAATCCGGCAAACTGCTGGAAGTCCAGGGCGAAACCCTCAACGGCCTCACCACCCTGCTTGTCCATGTTGATAATCTGCTCCTGCTCGAAAAAGCCGCCAGCGGCGAAATTGTCCCGCAACGTACCACCTTCCTCAACCCGTTTGATAATC
>JBBRWF010000202.1:0-7659 GCA_038249405.1 Anaerolineales bacterium | reverse complement strand
GGTCACTTTACCTCCATTGGAAGGCTGGTGAGGCCAGCAAGCCGCCGGCAAAAATGGGAAACACTTCATCATCGCTTGCACCAGCAGAACGCAGGGATGCCAGCAGTCTGTCACGTTCCACAACGGGCAGGGCAGAACCGATCAGCAGGCTGGCAAGTGCATCAAATGACTCGCCGGAACCAGATGTAGCGGTTAAGGAGCCCAGATCTAGCTCAGTTTTATTAATTTCGTTGCGCACCAGGGCAAAAGCAAATTGCCAACGCGGCAGCAGGTTACCCTGCCAGGCCTCCTTCCGGTCGGGGTATCCATCTGGTGTTGGCCATTTGAAAGGCGTCTGCCCCATGCGCAGCAGGTATTCCTGCACAGCGAAGCCGCAATCGCTTTCAACGTTCAGCATTCTCAATGCGGCAGCAATAAAGTTGACTGGCCGCCGGTACTTCGGATTTGCCAGGGGCAAACCGTCCAATAGGATCACCCTGAGGGTGGCGCGAATATCTCCAACGGAATTTTTAAAAACCCGGGCAGCTTTTTGGACAATTTCCGCGGATGGGGTATCCGAAAGAAAGCGCCGGGCAAGTTTTTCGGCAATGAATTGGGCAGCAGCCGGGTGCCTTGCCAGGCGCTCGATGATTTTTTCACCTTCATCCTGTCCGCCAGGGACGATGCGTTCCCCAAGGACAACCTTGTCCCCAGAATCGTGTTTATTGTCATCAAAAGTAAACTCACCGCGCCAGAAATGCTCTTTGACGCCCCAGCCCGTCAGACAGCGCGCCAGCTCCATCACGTCGGTCTGGTTGTAGCCACCGTGGAGGCTGAGGGTGTGCAACTCCATCAATTCGCGGGCATAGTTTTCATTGGGCGCTCCTTTGTGGTTGGCCTGGTTGTCGAGATAAGTGAGCATGGCCGGGGAATGTGCAGACGCCCAGACCAGGTCCCGGAACGTGCCCAGCGCGTGGGTGCGGGCTACTTCGCGATCATCAACAGTTTTCAGGTAGTAACAATCACCTTTGTCAGTGGCAATATTGAAGTGGTCGTTCCAGAACTCAACAAGCACTTCGTAAAGTTGGCGTTTGCTGTAGACCTGGCGTAACAGTGTGCCCTGGCGCAGTTGGTTGGGGACGGTTTCAAGATCAAAATCATCGAAAAGTTTGTTGCTCAGGTCGAAAAGTTGCTGTCCATTCATGTCGAGAGTATCGAGGTTGCGCAACCGCAGATTGCAGGCAAAGTCATCGATGGAATCGGGCGCGAGCTGTTCCTCGACCCAGGCTTTGAGACCGATTTCAGCCATGTGAACACGTTCAGATGGCCGCGGGCCGAAGGTAAGCCGGTTCAGGGCCAAGAAATCGCTGGCGCTGCTGGGCGGCCAACCGGTTATTGGCGGGTCTCCAACCAGATTGTAGATCGGTCGGCAGGAACCCAGGGTGCTGCTGGCGGCAACCAGACCTGTAAGTTTGAGAAAGTCGCGGCGGGATATAGGCATAAGGGTTTTAGGGAGCTGAGAGGAAGGTGTTCCAGGTGGCCAGAGCAGGTTTGGGCGTGCCGTCTTTTTCTCGCAGGCCTACCGAGACAAAAAAGCCGAGGGTGTTAATATCATCCGAGCTGGTACCTTGTTGGCTCATCACTTTGGCATACGAGTCGAGGTTCAGATCGTCCAGGAGCAGGTAAATCCAAAAATCGAGCCGTTTCCCTAGCTGGGAGTGGATGGCCTTGAGATAATCGACCTGGTCCTGCGGTGCGCCAGGGGCTTGATTGATTGGGCGCGAACTGAAACCTCCTTCGGCGACCGCCAGCGGTTTGTCGGTGCGGGTCAACAGCGGTGTGTAATAATCGGTGGGGATGGCGCTGCCGGATGGAAAGGCGATAAATGGGTAGCTGGAAATGACCCACAGGTCGAGCTGTGGCTCAAAGATTTCGATTTGCTCCCATTGGATTTGATGGCGCGCGCCAACCGTCTCGAACCCGGCCAGGTTGTTGAGCTGCTCCCATTGGAAGGTGACGAACACCTGGGTTTCGGGCGATTTGGCTTTAATGTCGGCGTATATCTCTCGATACAGGCTGAGGAAATTGGCAGCATCTTCGGGGTGGGACTGCATATAGGTGTTGATTTCGGAAGCCAGCCCCAGGTAACGTGGATTAAACTCGCCCAGCAGGCGCAGGGTATAGTTGCGGAAGGCGCTGCGCACATCGGGATTGGCAAAGGACGCCTGCCAACCGGCGGGCAATCCCATGAACTCGCGGCGGTTCAGTCCGTTGAGCGGGTCTACGATATATATGGTGTCGAGGTTGTTGGCGATTGCCAGTTGATGGCTGTTTTTCAAGTCGGTGATTTTCTGCGATTCGACATCCGCACCTTTGACGAAATCAGCCCAGGGGATGGCTTCCTGCACCAGGACGACATCGCCGTGCTGGCCGATGGCCTTATAAGTGGCGAAAACACTCTTAATCGAGACTTCGGGCGGTGTAGCGAAAAAGCCATAGGCAGTGCGCCCGCTCCCGAAGATGGATGCTTCAGGGGTGTAGGTTGGGTTTGGGAAGGGCGATACACTTTTTCCGCAAGCAAGCACGGCCAAAAGCAGTAGGCCAATAACGAGAGGCGGGCGGGGAATTGAATTCATAGGATGCTGAATGGATTTACTCATGCGCAACAGCCGGGTTGATGACAGGAGTGGAAACCGTTTTAGGCGACCAGCGCAGCAGAGCAAAACCTGTTGCACCCAGGGCGGTGACAATGGTTAGCGGTAAGACGATAATCCAACCGATTACCGGGAAAAAGACAGCCAGCTCGAGGGCAATTGCGCTGCGCAGGAAGGCCGCCGCCGGGCTGATGTTGGATTGTTGGGTCAGGCGCGCGCCCATTCTCGCCGCGATGCCCGCAGAACCCAGGCTGGAGATTGTCAGGAGGATGACAATCAGCGCCCAGCCTATGAATTGTGCGGGGCCAAAGGGTAACATGAGTAAAACCAGGATGGGAACTAGCGCGATGGCAGTAAGTACTCCGCCAAACCAGAAACACTGGGCAGGGGTCTGGTCAAGGCGGGTCTGGGCGCGTTCCACGCTCGTGGGGAATAAAAGCCACCAGGTGCTGAGCATGCCAGGGAAGGTGATGCCAATGATTAGCAGTGAGCCAAAGATTGCGGAGATGTCGGCCATATGATTTTTCCTTTTGATGAGTGGTTTCTATAAAGGAATACAAGGTATTGGAGAAAATGTTGCAAAACCTTTGCCAACAAAAAACGCGCCTTGCAGCGCGCCTTTAGTTGGAATGGGGATTTTAGCCCGTTGTTTTCTGGAAGAAACTGATGATAAACGCGCCCATTCCGACCCAGGCGGCGCAGGGGAGGAGCAGAAACCAGCCCACCAGTGGGACGGAGCCGCCTAACCCGAGCAGTAACGCGCCCCACAACGTGTGTTTCCAGGTGGATTGGGTTGGGGCGATTCGTTCACCGATGAGTTGAGACATGCTACACAGGCCGAAACTGAGAGCGGTGGAGAGTATTATTGTTACGAGCAGAGATGGCAGGAGTAGAAGAACTTTAAGAAAACCATCAACTTTCTCAGCGATTGAGAAGAATGCCAGGGCAATCACAAGAAAAAAAATGAAATTTACCATGCCAGTGACAAAGGCGCGACCCGGCAGGCGGGTTGCGTTATCAATGGTTTTTGCAGTCCGAGACGGAAAAAAGGAGCCAAGCACGATAAAATACGGGATCAGGTTGATGCTGAAAATGATGATCGCAAGGCTGATAAGCAGGATTTCGTTCATAATGTTCTCCGGGAGTGGGGATTCAGTAGCAGGATATTGGCGGTCAACCATAGCAGGGATGCGCTGATAATGACAATGGTCAACGTGGTAAAGGTCAGGTTAATACCTGATGTGGGTAATTCAAAGTTGCTGGTTGAAAGACGCAAATCAGCTGTGACTTTGAACATGAATGTTGTCAAAGAGGTGATATTTTCGCTCAGCGAGGGTAGGTTGAGTGGCTGGATCCATTTTTCGACCAGTGGCCATATCATCCCGAGGCCCTGTTGGGAGGCCAGAATGATCGCCAATAATGCCGCAACAGCCTGGGCAACGGTCAGCCATTGGATGGGTCGGGGTAGATACGGGGTTTGCTCGAGCCTGGCGACGATAGCCAGGGAAAAGTCCACATCCATGGTCACCTCAGGCAGGGAGTCTAGATCGGCCAGGATGGCGCACAGTTCGTTGAGACTCGCGGCGCAATTTGGGCAGGCCTCCAGGTGGGACCTGGCCTGGTTGTATACATCCGCCGTGAGTCGATGGTCCAGGTATTCATTCAGGGTTTCGTATGAGAGGTGGGTCATATTTTTCTACTCAAGTTTATTGTCTACTATTTTTCAACATTTCACCCAATAGTTTACGGGCGCGAAACAGGTCGCTTTTAACATCGGAAAGTGGGCGGTTGATAGTCTGGGCGATTTCTTCATAGCTCAGGTCCTGAAAGTGGCGTAATTCGATGATGATACGGTACCGGATTGGGAGACCCTGCATTGCGAAGCGAATATTTTCAGACTGTTGGCGTTGTTCAACAATTTGCGGTGGGTAAGATGTCGAGTCGGTTTCGTCAAGCTCATCGTCCAGTACCGGAATGTCCCGCGCGCTTGCTGATATATGATTCAGGCACAGATTCGCCGCGACACGTCGAACCCAGGGCAAAAAGGGCCGTTCCAAATCAAAGGTATACAGGCGTTGGTAGGCACGCAGATAGGTTTCCTGGGTCAGGTCTTCAGCTTCCCGGCGCTCGCCGAGCATACGGTAACATACGTTAAATACTGCCGCTTGCGTCTGGCGGACCAATTCGCCAAACGCCTCGGTTTCACCTCGGCGGGCGCGCAAAATCAGATCGCGGTCAGGAAGGTCAATCATGTTTAAAGGATAATACAGTTGGAGATGATTAAATGTTGCAAAACTTCTGAATTGACCTGGCAATCTTGAGTCAATTTATCGATGGATGTTTTGTTAGTACGATTAAAATTGAACCCTGCGTTTGAATTCAAAGTAGGTGCGTTACCATTGCAGGCGGCAACCCATGTAACTCATATACAGGGTAAGTATTCGTACTGAGATGTTAGTTTCCGTAAGTTGTGGACTCATCCACTGAGCTTACCAATGAATTCACGATTTCGCAAATTTTTAGCGAATGGACAGTGACTCTACTGCAACTACTCAATTCTCCAAGATGCGAAGTTTTCAGTGATAAAATCGGACAAACAACGGCGGAAAAAATTTAAGGAAAATAGCTATGTCTGAAATCCTTAACCTGGAACAGGTAATATCCTACTTCGATAAACGTATCCAAGAACACGGCGCTTCGCCGCGCGGTGCTGATTGGAACGGCGATGTTTCGCAGAACGTGCGCTTCGATCAGTTGCTCAAGGTCATCGACAACCCCTCTTTTTCCCTGCTCGATTTTGGCTGCGGTTATGGCGCGTTGGCAGATTATTTGGCCAAAAAAAACTTTGACTTTGACTATTACGGTTTCGATATTCTCGAAAGCGCTCTTGAAACTGCCCGCGTTACGCATGCATCCCAACCTCGCCGGACTTTTTTAAGTCAAAAAGAACAAATTCCGCCATGTGATTATGCCGTTGCCAGCGGTCCCTTTAATTATCGCGCTGGTAATTCTTTTGAAGACTGGACCAGGCTGGTGCTTGCTGAGTTGACCTTCCTCGACCAGGTCAGCCGACGGGGCTTCGCAAGTAATTTTTTAACCAAATATTCCGATGCTGAGAGAATGCGACCCGATTTATATTACGCCGACCCGCTCTTTCTGTTCGATTATTGCAAACGTAATTTTTCTAAAAATGTTGCACTGCTACATGATTACACCATTTACGACTTTACCATAATTGTTCGGAAAAATATCTCCACATAAATACTGTCCGTTCTTTTACAATCAGATCGCGGATTTTTTACAAATAATCGGTTCTTATACCGCACTTTCCAATAAATTGGTGAAAGAAGGCATTACCAATATCGCCGAGAAATTTGCATATTCAGGATATGTTGATTCTACCCATGTGGCTGACTTTGATGGCATAACCGATCCGGAAGATCGTGAAATGGTGGAGCTCGATATATACTAGATATACACCATATGGGGATGATGTGGTAACGATTTGACCGGGATTATAGCGGTATGGAACTCCCGTCTGGCTGCCAGAAGTAATTCTGGTAAAACTAAAATCTCGAGATGAGTTGATCATTTCGAGATTTTAGTTTTAAGCCGCACTTTGCCCCGGTTTCGAGACATTGTTTGGTAAAAAAAACGCGAAGCGAAAGCAGTCTGCTCGGCTTTTGTTGTCCAAACCTGGCTTTGGTTCACTTTCTCTCGTGGGGGAATTGATTGCGGGTTCGTTGTTTCAGAACTCATTGCAACCGCGATATTCAGGATTATAGGATTAAACGCTGAAGGATGGTTGAGAAACGATTAATAAGCTTTTGAAGGGATGTTTTTGAAAACTCAAGTTAGCCGGTGGAAAGAGATAATTTCATCCAGTTTTCTCTTCCTGCAGAACAATTTGCCTGCCAATAAATGCAAATACGATCAAAACCAAAGCCGTCAGCCAGGCGCCAAGACTGAAAATAGACGGTCCATACAAGGCAAGGCCAGTTCCGCCCAAGACCAACAAAACCCCCAGGATGCCAAACATTTTCATACCATACAGGGCAATAAAGGGCAGATAATGAGCGCCAACAACGATCATGGCGGCCGGAAAAAACCAGCTTTCACGGTACAGACCGATCGCACCAACCAGCAAAAAGTTGATCGGTACGGTGAAGGCAATCTGTAAACCCAGTGACCACAGCGCATTATCGGTGCTGACTTTGGCTGGGCGGCCGATCAAGCGCAACACCCCCTGGGTTAACGGAAAGATGAACATGCCACCCAGAAAAAGAAGGACCATCCCAGAACGGGGCGAGACCCAAATACTGAGGCAGGCGGCTGCCAGCCAAATTAACCCGGATACCAGCTGCCCGGCAAACCCACCTAAAAAGGCCGAGCGTATTTCACGTTGAGCATTGAGAACCTTCATGAATAATCCTGTTCGATAGTTTTAGGTTCCGGGAGATTGCGGTAAAGCAGAAATACCCGGCTCAATTTTGTGATCGGTTACGCTGAATTACGGTTTTGGATCAGGTCCATGACCGCGCCGATGACCAGCCCGCGCCCTGCTCCGATTGCAATATTATTCATAAGGACACCCATGCCAGCGCCAAACGCCAGGCCAACACCAACCCACACAACACGCGGGGATTTCTTCACAACAGGTTCAGTTTCCGGTTTGTCATTCATTTGTTTATTCTCCTTGAAGCTTTTCGATACAGCACTTATGTGGCGGCAATCACGGTCGTGGTTGCCGCGGAATCCATCTGCATCAGAATGGTTAGATACCAACCCAGGGTAGCCAGAAGAGGCAGTTCGCTTGCCCGGTCCAGAGTTGGCGAGACTTCCAAAAGGGAGGAGGCGTGCAAGACACCGCCAATTTTGCGGAATTTGACCAGCGTTTCACCTATCTCGGTTTTAATTTCATACTCGGTGGCCCAAAAATTGGTGCTGGCCAGGTAATTGCGTCCATCGGAAAACATCAGCGTCCCGCCGCCTTTCCAGGTATGATTCTTGAAAGTGGCGATATCTT
>JBBRWF010000201.1:0-7692 GCA_038249405.1 Anaerolineales bacterium | reverse complement strand
TTTCTTCATTTTTTCTTCTCCTCTAGAAGAGTGGTGGAAGTATGTCCAGTAATCGACGATTCAGTTGATACTAGCACATACTTTTTGGTGAGTCAAGTTATCGAATAATATTAATTTACTATTAAGAACGATTGTAACCTCAAGAGTGGCGTTTTTTACGACAATGCTGATTGCCGACCTTAAGAAAATGGTTATACGCGCTGCCTGCAAATAGATCATGCATTTTGTGTGAAGGGTTTGAGCGAACGCGTTGCCAGGTAGGTGGGAGTATACGTGCTGATAACAATGCCATTGTGATAGTCTTCATAAAGATCAACAATGTGAAATCCTGCGTTTGTTTGCCCGGCAAGCTGGTCTGTTAACGAATGCCCGTACTCCAGAGGCCAGCCCTTTGCCAATATTTTCTCGCGCATTTCGGGGTGATCAATATCAGCGTATGGTAGTTTGTATTTGACTTCCATAATGCCATTTTCAGCCTTGTCCAAATCGAACATATAGAAAACGGGGTTCATGAATCCGGTCAGCATTGTTCCGCCGGGTCGCAAAACCCGAAAAGCCTCTTGCCAGACACGTCGAATATCAGGAATAAACAGGTTTGATACCGGGTGAAAGATAAAGTCAAAAGTTTTGTCGGCAAAGCAGGAAAGATCACGAGCATCACCTTCAAACGTTCGCAGGTTGAGTAATCCCTCGCGCGCGGCTACTTCACGATCGCGGTCCAGCTGGCGCGGAGAATTATCAAAGACAGATACATTTGCCCCGGCTGCTGCGAACACTGGGCCTTGCTGCCCGCCGCCGCAGGCTAACGCCAATACATCCAGTCCCATCAGTGCTGGGAACCAGGGCTTGGGGACCGGCAGATTTTCTGTTAGCAGCACAGAAAAATCACCCATTCGCGCACGGGCAATGATTTCTGTGCTGACTGGTTTTGTCCACGGGTTCTCACCGGCATCCACTTGTTGGTTCCACGCTTCTCTATTGTAGTTCCGAACATCAAACTCTTGTTCCATAATGCCTCCAGCTAAAAAGCCAGCCACCGGTTGGGGTGGCTGGAAAGTGATCGTTCAAAACCTACCCCTTATTTTCGTGAATGATTTTTTCAATATCGTCAGCATGTTCTTCTTCATGCGGACCAAAGGTATTGATCATGTCTATCAGGTTGCCCCGGTCTCCCCATGGCAGGATGTATTCCATGCTAATCTTCTCTTCGGGAACGTTCTCCATCAATTTTAGCAGTGTTTTTCTCGTTTCGATATATTCGCGGTAGATGTGGTCATAATCCAATCCCTCGCGAGTGGCAACCGTCTCGGCGTTGTAATAATCGATACCTCGCGCAGCCGGAGTTGCTGGAATTTCCCCTTCTTCCAACGAATGAAGATAGGCGATCACGGCATCATCCCAGCCCGAAAGGTGAGCCAGCATTTCGCGGATGGTCCACAGTGGGTAGATTTTGCGATTCTTGTCAATTACATCCAGGTGGGCGATCATTTTTGCGCGAGAACGCACCAAAATATCAATCAGATCATTCCGTTGGCTCATAGACACTCCTTTTTTTTTGTTCCTGGTTTATTTTAACCGTTTTTCGTAATGAAACCCTTAATTGACATCATTTTCCGGATGGACCCCAAACAGCTTACCCCACCCACATATCAAAACTAAACAACATAACGGACATTCCCATCAATAAAATACTTAGAATGGTCCAGGCTCGGTCAAAAACCTTGTTGCGGCCCAGCATAGCCAGCACAATAAATAATGCTGGTGCAACCAGCATGTAACGTGCTTCACTCTGAGCTGAACCGCTGATGGCCGAGAAAACCACAATCGCCAGGCTGAATGCCGCCACCTGGGGATCTTTTCGCAGCAGCGCCAGGCTTGCAAGCAAAGCCAAAATTACACAGGCAACTTCTATGCCAAAATAGATCATGCCAGAATCTACGCTGGTGGCGTATTTATAGCCGTCTGTCCAGCTGGAGATCGAACTATCAAGGGTCAATAAACCTCTGCCAAAGTAGAAGCTTTGCAGAGCCGCCCAGCCTTCTCCCAGGTGAGAAGTTCGCCAGGCCAGGTAATTGGCCAGCGGTACCAACGACCACAACCCCTGCGCAACCCATTTCCAGCAGAAAGATGCGCGCAGATTTTTCCAATCCAGGGTTTGCAACCAGGCAATTCCCAGCGGAATGAATAGCAGGCCGCCGTGGGCACGCGTCCAGGCAGCTATTCCCGCCAATATCCCGGCCCAAAACCACTTTTTACGTTTGGATAATGCCAGCGTCCAGAAAGCCAGTCCAATGAACACTCCCTCGGTGTACACTTGGGCAAAGAAAAAAGCGCTCGGAAAGATCAGCATGTAAAAGGCTGCACGTATGGCATCGTTTTCATCGAAATAAGCGCGTGTCATATCCCATAAAGCGATCATTCCGGCCAGGGTTCCAAGTAGAGTCACACACAACCCGGCTAAGGTTGCTGTGGCAATTGGATTCATGCCAAAAAGACCTGTTGGGATCATAAAAGCCTTTATCAACAGCGGATAGGCCGGGAAGAATGAATAATTCTTTGGCCAATCGGTGCCGGTCTTTGGGTCTTTTGCGCGTCCTGCAACCGGGTCATCATAGCCCCCCACGGCAATTCCAAGATAATATTCAGAATCCCAGGCTACCTGGCGATTCATAAAGGGTTCTTCAAGATAAACCTTCCCCTTGTTGCTCGTCTTTAGCGTTTCTCTGGAACTCCAAAGAACAGCAAAATCAGGCCGTTTTACATCCAGACGGGCGGTTACCAGCCATTGAAAGCCATACAGGATGATAAACCACGCTGCCCATAACAGGATCAAATTACGCAAGGTGTGCTTTGACATATTTTCTCGCTTTGGTAAATTTGTATGTAACCGGTTACATTATAACCCGGTGTTCATTTTTGGCGAGAAAAACCTTCGACCTCATGGTACTGCCTGAGGCTGCTTTTTGTTAAAGTGAATCAGCAAATAAATACCGATGCCCACTGCCAGTGCTCCCACGGAAAACCGCTGAAATTCGAAATGAAGTCGCTGATCAGTTCCCATTGACTCCCAAAGGCATAGCCCAGCCCACCGGTTTTACGCCCTGCTCATCGACGATTTTCTGGATGGCGCTTAGTAGCGCCTTTTCTCCGCCAGGGTAGTTAAGTTTGTCTTTCAAATATTCCAAAGTATCGTAAGTAATGTCAGCTGTCTGAATACCTGCACTTTAGAAATCAATTTAAGTTTATTGATGAAGGTTTTCATATTGGCCCTTGGCAAGTTTTATACCTGGAACTATCACAATCTGCAATTTTGTTTACGCAAATTGTTGTAATTCGTGACAGCGGGTATTATCTTAAATATTTATAATCTCCACGAATTTTTCAACGATCCTGGGATCAAAATGTTCTTCAGTTAGCTCTTTGATATAGTCAAGCGCCTCTTTTCGAGTCCAGGCTGGCCGATAGGGCCGGTCGCTGGTCAGCGCGTCCCAAACATCCACCACGGCAAACAGTCGCGCTGCCAGCGGAATTTCTTCACCCTTCAATCCTTGCGGATACCCTTTGCCGTCCCATTGTTCGTGATGGCAGTATGGGATATCCAGAGCCGGGTTCAAATAAGAGATTGGGGCCAGCATGTCATAAGCATATCTAGGGTGCCGTCGCATGATGAGCAGTTCATCGTCAGAAAGGCTGTCTGGCTTAAGCAAGATACGGTCAGGAACCCCCATTTTCCCAATATCATGTAGTAGGGCCCCACGCCGTATGTGCACCAGGGCTTCTCCACTTATTCCCATGGATTTTGCCAGCCTGGTTGTCATCTCTGTTACCCGCAGGGTGTGACCTTCAGTTTCTTTGTCGCGCAAATCCATTGCTTTAGACCAGCCCTCAATCGTAGATTCATAAGCCTGGTTCATTTCTTTCAAAGAGTCTTGCATTCCTTCAAACAACCTGGCGTTTTCTATGGCTGCTGCGGCCTGATGTGCAAATGCCTGTGCCATGGAACCGGCATACTGACTGTAAGCTGCCTCTTTTTGATTGTCCAGGGTGATGTAACCAATTACCTCGCCGCGCGTAATCAAGGGCACACTCATCCAGCCGAGTACGCGATTTGTTTCACCCCAACCCCTGAAGCGTGGATCCAGGCTGGCATTTGCCAGAATGATAGGCTGTTTGAATTTTTTTACCTCCAGAAACAACGAATCATCAGCCGGAAAACTTTTACCCAAAAGATCATCACTGCCGTGCAGCCCATCTGTTTTGGTAATACGCAGACGATCCCCTTCTAAAAGAAAAACGGATGCGCTGTCGTACGGCACCACTTGTTTGAGAGATGTCAGAATCGACTCCAACACATGATCGAGGTCTAAAGATGTGGAGAGCGCGGCAGTTGCTTGGCGCAAAGTTTCAGCTTCCTGTCGCCGTTCTCGTTCTGAATCAAACAGGCGGATCCTTTCAATGGCCGTTGCCATTTGTCCTGCGATGGTTAACAACAGGCGTTCGTCTTCGTCTGAGAAGAAATCCAGTTGTTTGCTTTCTGCGTTGATTACCCCGATTGCATGTTCTCCAATCTTAATCGGCACACACAACTCAGAGCAAATACCTGTGGTTGCCGAAATGTAATCAGGTTCAGTCTGCACATTTGCAATGCGACGCGGTTTTCCTGTGCTGGTGACTGGGCCGGAAATGCTGTTTTCCAGCGGAACAATTAACTCAACGTTGTTTGTAATTCCCCGGTAAGATGGATGCACACGCAGCACTTTTTGTGTTTCATCTAGCAGCAGAACACCAAAATTCTCCGGGTAGAAAGAATTTCCCACCTGCTGGGTAACAATCTCCACCATTTCATCGATCGAGTCAACCTGTATGCTGGCCCTGGCAATCTGGTGAAGTGTAGTGAGTTCTTTCAATTGGCGCTGCAAAGATTGCTCGGCCTGTTTTTGGCTGGTGATATCTTCTGTAACGGCCAGAAGTTTGCTTATCACCCCGGTCTCATCCCTTTCAAACACAAAGTAGCGATATCGGAACCAATGAAATCTACCAGCAGTGATGCGCCGAAATTCAATATCCCTTATTTCTCCATCAGCCATGCTTCCAAGTTCTTGCATGAATTTCGCGCGTTTGCCGCGATCTTCCGGATGGATTAATTTCCAGCGTTCAACGGCCGGCAGCGCATTGAATTCATCCATGCTCATACCACTGAAAGTTGTGCTCACCGCGTTATCGAATTCTAATAACGATGTCTTTGCATTGTAGACACTGATGCCCAGCGGAACAGCCTTTAAAACGTGGTTAAGGAAGGCTTGTGTGGAGCGCAGTTGCTGCTCTGCTTTTTTGCGTTCAGTAATATCCCTGCCAAGCGCAATGATCACTTCCTGGCCAAAATACGTTCCTGGATACATTCTCACATCTTTTGGAAAGATATCTCCATTGGAGCGCAATCCCCAAAACTCAAATTGCTGAGGTTGGCCAGCCAGGGCTTTCTGGAATGATTTTTGAACCTCCAGTAGATCATTTTTCCCGGGTGCTGATAAAACCTCAGGAGTTTTTCCGATGAAAAACTCTACCGGGTAGCCGTACATTTTAACCGCCCCTGTGTTCACATCCAAAAAAGCCCCCTGCTTATCCTGGATGTATATGGCTTCTTCAACGCTATTGAACAGCCCTCGGTAGCTTTTCTCGCTTGCTCGCAGCAAGTCCTCCGCTTTTTTGCGCTCGCTGATATCGAACGCCACTCCAATAATGTGCGCGACCTTGCCATTTTCATCAAAGCTGGGAATATAGCTGGTCTCAAAAGTCAAAGCGCCCACCGTAATATCCCGCCGCCTGGTTTCTCCTGCAAGAGCCAATCGCATGTCTTCTTGAATTTCAGGAAAATCCCGATAAAAGTCAAAAACAGATTGCCCTACAACCTCTCCTGGCTTAAGGCCAAGTGCGTCAAGCCCCTTTCCTTCTGAAAGTGTGAAGATTCCATTGGCATCCACCACAAACGAAACCAACGGGGCCTTGGTTACAACAGTGCGATAGCGTTCTTCGCTTTCGCGCAGAGCCTGTTCAGCCTGGCGGCGTTCGCTTAATTCCTTCTGTACTTCGTTCAACAGGCGGGCGTTTTCCACGGCAATCGCTGCCTGGTCTGCAAACAAACTGGCCAGACGGATTTCTTCGGGTGAAAATGATCCAACGGTTTCATCATCTGAAATATTGATTGCTCCAATAACATTCCCTTTCACACGCAGCGGTACCCCTAACACTCGGCGAAATACCGAGTCTTTATAAGCGTCAGCTCGATTTTCCCAGGAGCGATAATCATTGATCATGATTGTCTCGCCAGTCTGTGCGATCAATCCTAATAGTCCCTCCCCAGAGCGTAGGGTGGTGCCGATCAAATTCCCGGGCAGGTTATGCGCTACCACCAATTTCATTGTCTGGTTGTCGGGCTCTTTCAGATACAGGCCCCCCATTTTAGCATTGAGAAGATTGGCGGCTCTTTCCACGATGGTTTGCAACAGTGCAAATAGATCTGGTTGCGAATTAATTTCCAGCGATGTACGAAATAGAAATTCCAACTCCTGTGCGCGCTTTGTCAGAGCAAGTTGAGCGTGGATCTGTTCGGTATTATCATGCGCAATCCCATAAATAAGCGTTTCGCTGATCGGCAGAACGGATAGATGTGCAATGCGGATATTTCCATCCGGTTGCCTGTATTTAACCTCGTTAAATTCCAGGGGGTCATTTGCATTTAGTAATTGTTGCAAACGTTCTTCGGTGCCTTCTCCCGAAACATCTATAACGGTCAATTTCTTTAATTCATTTACGGTCTTGCCGGTCAATTTTTCTGCGGCTTTATTGGCATCCAGGTATCGCCCGGTTTTTCTTTCCACTAAAAAAATGGCGTCATTTGAACGGTCAAATAGCAGTCGCAGTTGCTCTTCACTTTTACGCAGCGCAACCTCTGCCTGCCTGCTTTCTTCCCGCCCGCGTGCGTCTCGAATTTCGCGCCTCAGGGCCTCTCCTAGGCGGTTCAAATTGCCTTTCATCAGGTAATCATGCGCCCCGGAGCGCATAATTTCCACTGCGGTTTCTTCTCCAATCGTGCCCGAGACAACGATAAAGGGTAGATCTTTTTTACTTTCCCGCAGGGTTTCAAGCGCCCCGGGTGCATTAAAGGCTGGCAGTTTATAGTCTGAAACCACCGCGTCCCAATTCTTATTTGCCAGGGCCCGTTGCATTTCTTCCTCGGTTTGCACGCGCTCCACGTTTAAATCAAAGCCCGCCTTGCGCAGTCCGTGGATAAGCAATGTAGCATCATATTCATTGTCCTCTACTAGTAGAAGATTGATCTGGTCGCTCATCTTTTTTCTCCATCAGCCGTGTCGTGCATATCCAATAATAAAGGCTTTCCCCCATGCCGGCCAATAAAAGCGTTAGCCGGGCACATTCTTAATTACATGTATAAATTATACGGCTTATTTTGAGCCAATTGTGTATTATTCATGATTACAAAAAGGGATTTTTTTGATTAGTTATCGTAGTATATAATGATTACCTATTATGTATAGGACTTACGCAAGATGCATTTGAATGTCTGGCGACTTGAGTTGTTGGCGCAAGTAATCATCCAAAAGTTCGTGCTTGACGCGATAAATAGTTCGGTGCGTTTCAACAGCCACCTGTTTCAGGCGAACCCAAACAAGA
>JBBRWF010000200.1:0-7712 GCA_038249405.1 Anaerolineales bacterium | reverse complement strand
CAGGTAGGCGGACAGGTCATCGACCTGTTTGCGTGAGAAGCAGTAGATAATGCCAGATTGGTCTTTGAATTTCTCCAGAAAGCGCAGGGTCTGGATGTTGGGGTCGCTTTTGGGTTTGACCTCGATGTATAGGTTATCACGGTTGAAACTGGCTATAAATTCGTTTGAGGCGTTGAAGCCCAGGCTGGCTGTGATATCGGCGCGCACCCTGGGCGTGGCGGTGGCGGTAAATGCCAGGCAAACCGCTTTGGGGAAACGCCGCCGCACATCCACCAACTGGCGGTACTCCGGGCGAAAGTCGTGACCCCATTCGGAGATGCAGTGCGCCTCGTCAATCGTAAAACAATCTACACGGACACTGGCTAACAGTTCAAAAATTCGCGGCGTGAGCAGGGTTTCGGGCGCCAGGTACAGCAGCCGGGTTTCGCCGCGCCGTACATATTCCATATTTTCCTGGTAGGCTTCAGGCGAAAGCGTACTGTTCAGGAACAGGGCGGGGACGCCGACTGCGCGCATTTGCTCCACTTGATCTTTCATCAGCGCGATGAGCGGAGAGACGACTACTGTCAATCCATCAAAGATGAGAGCGGGAATCTGGTAACAAAGCGATTTTCCGCCGCCTGTGGGCATGATTGCCAGGGTGTCGCGTTTGTTGAGCACGTTTTCAATCACTTCACGCTGCAGCGGGCGAAACGTGTCGTAACCAAAGGTTTCTTTCAGAATGCTTGCGGGTGTGGGTGTCATAGAGTTTTCCGCGGGGATTGGATGACGAAATTATACAATACCCGAGCCTGGGAATCATACTACCTGGCGCGAATGCTCACAACCCTGCCAGGTAGTTGGTACTGAACACGATTATCTCGTGCTTGATGAAGAGGTTGGGCAGGGCTGGCGCGCCAGTATCAGGGCTATTTTCCTACGCCCAGCTCTACAAAATATAGGATGAAATAGCCGACCAGCAGAAGCAGCCAACCAGCCAGTTGCACATTTTCCATCAGTCCGCGCCAGGAGATCATGAAATTTTCGCGGATGGTGTTGATGATGCTTTCAAGATTATCGAGTTTGGTATGGACAGCTTCTTTCCAGTCATTCAGGTAGAATTCATCACTGATCAGGTGATACAGTTTGGCGGTATACCAATCACCAATGAACAGCAGATTTTGTTCATTATGCTCAAAGTCAAGCATTAATTCAAGCCGGTGACTGACAATCTCGCGCAATGTCTTGTGGGTCGGCGACCACAATGACTGTTTGCCGTGCTTGAAATCCGTGTTAATGATGTGTAAAATATCATCAATGGATTGACCCATTATGCGATATCTCAACAATTGGTAATTTCCGATCTTCAAAAGTTCAATGTCTGATTGGAAATCACCCCTGGGTGCAAAAATCAGCGAGGCTTCCCAATCCACCAATGTCAGTTCAGCCTTTGAATAGCGGATGCGCGAAATAAGGACATCCTGAATGACTGATGAATCCAGCATTTCATACTCTGACCGGATAAAGCGAACCAGCATTTCAGCATGGGTGTCGATCAATTCATCTGGTGTTTCTTCAGCATCCTGTACCAGCAAAATGATATGCACTTCAAACAACCCTTTGGCAAGGTACTGTTCCGGGATTATGTGTTTTTGAAGCGCATTCTCTATTTGTTGGCGATGGCTGATGGCAGCCTCGCTTAACACATCTGCCAGTGTAAAATGGCATTCAATCATTTGCACTCGGTCATCGTAACGTTGACGCAAAATAGAGACTGGTACATCCTGCAGAACGAGTGTTTCTTGACCCAGGAATTGCAAATTAATATCCACCGGTTGGAAATAGGGGGCGTTTTTTAATCCCTTAACTTGTTCTGTACGGGTGGATGTCCTGGTCTCATCTGGAAAAGCAAGTAAATAACATATTTCGGCGCGCTCAAAAGCAGACATGGCATCCCTGATCTTTCTTAAACATCAAACACACTCCTGTGAGTAGTAAAAACACCTTGGGGCAGACGATCAAGCGTCCGGCTTGTTACACTTCACCAGCCTGTTGAAGCACTTTAAAGGGGTCAAAAGCATCGCGCAGGCCGTCTCCAATGTAATTGACCGAGATAATCGTGAGGAAAATCATTACGCCAGGGAAAATTGCCAGCCAGGGGTAGCGGATAAAGTTTTCCTGGGCTGTGCTGAGCAGGTTGCCCCAGCTTGGGGTGGGCGGCTGGATGCCAAACCCGAGAAAACTCAGGCCTGATTCTTCAGAATAATCGCATAGCCCAGTTCCAGGGTTGCTTCGACAATAATTGGCCCGATTGCATTCGGCAGAATACGGGTTGTGATAATTCGCAGAGGCGAAGCACCCAGTGAGCGTGAGGCAGTCACAAAGTCCACTTCGCGCAGGGTGGCGCTGAGCAGGATCAGAACCAGCAGAGAGGGCAGTGTCAGGAGTGCATCGGTGACACGCATCAGGATGTTATCCAACCACCCGCCGAAATAGCCAGCCAGCGCATCGTAACCCGAGTCGCTGATGATGGTGTTGAAACTGGGCGGGTCTTCTGGGATTACAAAGGTGATACTGGTTGGACCGGATGTGGGCTGCGCAGCGTGGGTGATAAGTGGGGCGGCGGTTTGCAATAAGCCACAGGCTGACAATCCAAGAACTAATCCGCACAGGAACACCCCTGTGACAAGTGCTCTATTTCTTATGTTGCCTCGCGATTGCATAGTGATGTAGTGAATTTCCCTCTCTGAACTGAATCACGTTTGCTTTGCAGGCGTGGGGCTCAAGCAGGGCTCTCAACAGATCAAAGTATTCCCTGGCTTTTTGAGAACTATCTTTGTACATTAGTGGTAGATTATATATTACTGGTGCTCACAAATAGTGATTTTATGCGTAAGAAAATAACTCAATTTTTGAGTGTTCCTGGGATAAAGGGATTTGAAAATGGATGCCGGCTTCTGGAAATCTCCAAAAGAATACTAAAAGGGCTATATTTTTACCGAACTTTCCTCGAATAGGATTAACCAATGATTCTCGATGTTATTTCCCTTGATTTTAGCAAGGCTAATTCGTATAATAAAGATGATATTTGTCGTATATTGAGGCGCAGAAATTGTGATGGCACCTTGTTCGACTTTTTAAGGTTCGATGATTTTGATATGTGATCTTTGTCTTATTGTTTCCAAAACGGCATTGTATTTTGTACAAATTCTAGAAAATTTAAGCAAATGTAACGAATAATCATATAGTCTGCTTGTAAAAGGATGTAGTGGATGGGGAAGTTTTTAGTCTGGCCGATAAAGTTACGCTGGTTGTTGATAAGCCTGACCATCCTTTTGCTAATCTTTCATGAATGGCAGGAACCTCAGGTAAGTCCGATGGGTTACTGGCAGTTTGCTGAATACATTATTTATGTGCTTTTTTTGATAAGCCTTGGACTTTTAGTCGAATTGCTCTTGCGGTCTAATACTCAGCAGACCCGTTCGTTGAATCTTCTTGACCAAAAGCATAGGCTCAGTATCGATTTGGCTGTTCATGAAAACTGGAATGATCTGGTCAATTACCTGGTTCAATACCCCAACACTCTGGCACCCACGGATGAAGCCATCTTGTTGATTTATGATTCGCTTTCTGCCCAGTTTGAGAAGCTCGGGACCTGGCAGAAAAGGGCAGGAGAAAAGCCTGCCATGTCGCAAAGCGAGAGTCCCTGCCAGCAGTGCGCTTTCCATAAGTTGGATTTCAGGAATTGTCATCTTCAAGATGTATCATCTCAAAATGCCGATCACTCCCATGAATACTGCTTGCCGATACGTTATGGAAAACAAACCCTGGCACTTTTGCGATTTAAACTGGAAACAAACGTGCGTTTAACCCAAGAACAAGAGGAAATATTTAACAATATCGGCGATGAGATGGGCGTTGCGATCAAAGTGCATCGAGAACGGAAAAGTTTGAACGAAATGCAGTTCATCGAGACTTCGTTGGCAGAACGTAGAACCGTTTCACATTATTTACACGATAACCTTGGCCAAAATCTGGCTTACCTGTGTCTGAAATTGGACCAATTGAAACAAAATCAAGATCTGCTTCCATATCAGAACGATATTGAATTGATGTTCAGCGCAGCAAACCAATCTTATGAAATTATTCGCAAGACACTCGAAACCAATCATCCTGCTACGGTCCCCGTTTTGGCCAACTTGCTGGCAGAACATGCCAACAGGGTTTCGAAACGCGCCAACCTGGAAATAGTGATAAGTCGTCGGGGCAAACCTGTTTTTTTCCCGGCTGAGGTTCAGCGAGCTGTATTTTATGTCTTTCAAGAGGTGCTGAGTAATGTTGAGAAACATGCCAAAGCCAGGCGGGTTGATGTTCTTTTAAATTGGTATTCTGACCAGTTATTGTTGAAAATTTCAGACGATGGGGTTGGTTTTGACCCGCAAGCTGTTGATCCTGAGAAACATTTTGGCCTGGGAATAATGTTAGAGCGAATTGCACAGGTCAATGGAAATATTGACTTCATTTCGTCCGAAAATTCTGGAACTGTGGTTACAATAACAATACCGCTTTCATGTGAAGTCGTGGAAGGTGCACCCAATGAACTCTCAACCTGAATCAACTGAAGCCCCCAAAACGATACTTGTTATTGATGATCATATCCTTTTTCGAGAAGGACTGGTCAGCCTCTTAAAATCCACCCCCGATCTGAATGTTGTTGGGGAGGCTGGAAGTGTGCATGAGGGGATCGAAAAGGCCCGGAGATTGTCTCCTGAAATTGTGCTGATGGATTTCTCCCTGCCTGATGGAACCGGGCTGGATGCGACCAGCGCCATTTTAGCAGAATTGCCTTCCTGCAAGATTGTTTTTCTCACGGTACACGAGACGGAAGAAAAGTTGTTTGCGGCCATACGGCTGGGGGCTAAAGGCTATATGCTGAAGAATATTGCCAGCATAAACTTGATTTCGAGTCTGCGGGCATTGGGCAGCGGTGAAATGGCTCTTTCACGTTTAATGATGAGCCGGGCGCTGGACCAATTCTCGCAGGTTACGGCTTCGGTGGCGAGTAAAAATGACCTGATGGCCAGGCTTAGCCCTCGAGAGATTGACGTTTTGCGTGAGTTGGAAAGCGGAGCCACAAACCAGGAGATAGCCAGCAGTCTCTTTCTTTCGGAAAACACCGTCAAGCATCACATTCGGAGCTTGCTCGATAAGCTGGGCGTTGAAAACCGACGTGCGGCTGCCACCCTGGCTCGTCAATATGGAATTAAGAGCAAGTTGTAAATTTGTATTTGAAATAGATAAGTAAAGTCGACGCACCGGCAGCGCCGGTGCATCCCGGGGGATTTTTAGTAGATAGTCAGTGGTTAACCCTGTCCTGAAAAGGGCCATCGAAAGATGGCCCTTTTATCATCACCAACTAATCAGTGCGGGTAATCGCGTAATACGCAGCCAGCATGTATCCTGTATGGGTATCAAAAAACTTCTTAACGGATGATTCTGTGAAAACGCAAAATATCCTGGTTGTTGGAATGCAATCTTTATTAAGTATGGGTCTGGCAAGTTCTCTTGCCCAGCCCGCTGATTTTCAGCTGACTGAGTGTGATATCGATGACCTCGATGCACTGACCGATGAGATTTTTCGTTTTGAGCCGGTTGTCGTTTTGCTGAATCAGTCATCTGTTTTGGCGGCAGAGAATTCTCTGGGAACGATCCTGGCAACTTTTCCCAATCTGCGGGTGATTGTGATTCAAGAAGAGAGCAATTGGTTAAACATCTATTCTAGCAAGGCTTTCAACCTGACTCACATTTCTGACCTGCGGAAAGTAATCGAAGCAGAATGACCCGCTTCAACTCGCCTATATTTATTCGTTACGAAAGGATGGCAATGTGGACAAACAAAGACATCACTCAAGGGAAGCATTAGTTTTGAAATCCGGTTTATTGATTTGGAGAGGAGATAAAAAATGACTGGTCAGAACAATAAATATCATTACAGCGTTTGGTATCGCCTGCTGCTGGTTGGAGTGATTTTAGCGCTGGTCTTTGGTAGTCAAACCTCGTTTTTGACAACGAATGCCCAGGCATTGTCTGCTCCTATACCAGCTCTGGCAACGACCAATACCATTACCCTCCAGGTAGTGAGTGCCCGCACAGAGCCGCGCGCGTTTGGCGGCAGCGGTGTAACAATAGGTGATGAAGTTCCTAATTATAAATACATCATTAATATTGATAATGCCGGTACTACAGAACAACGCAGCCCGGCGGATGGTTGTTCGCCAAGCAGTCCTGGCTATCCAGACTCGTGCCATTGGGTGTCGGTTGCCGGTGTCAATAATGGCAGCTTTAGCCCAATCTATACTCAGGGCGACCAGAGCGATTTCGCCTCCGGAATTAATTTACCGGATGGCAAATATTTAATTTCGGTGATTGCCGATGGCTACAAGCTCGATGGTACGCACTTCTCCATTCCGATGGAGGACCCGGGACTGGTGAGGGTCGAGTTACAACCCACGCCTTTGCCCGATGCAACAATTCGCTCCCGAATCTTTGAGGATAATGCACCCACAAACAGTGCACCCGATGAACCAGCCGAGCACGGTTTGGCGGGTTTCACCGGGCATATTATCGACTATATCGGTGAAGTAACCACGGATGTTTATGGGAACCCGCTTTGCACGACCTATGTAGGCGAAGACCCGGTTAGCCATATGATCCCGGCCAGTGCGCTGGATGCGGATATGCTTCCGGTAGTGGCTGTGCCTGGCGGTCATTGTGTTAGCGATGTAAATGGCGACCTGGTCATTCCTCACCTGGGGACGAACCGCTATGCGCTTTCTGCGGTTCCACCAAGTGGCTCGAACTGGATCCAGACCACCACACTGGAAGGCAATCACGATTGGGATGCGTGGGTAATGGAAGGTTCGACAGGCTTCGACACTGAATTTGTTGTCGCGGGTGAACCTTTCCCGGCTACTTTCTTCGGCTTTGTCCATGCGTCGAATACTATGTCGGCTGGAACTGGTGAAATCAAGGGTCTGGCGATGGCGGTCAAAGCCTACATTCCTCCTGTGGGCGGTATTACCGGTGAAACTGGCTTGTTGGGCGCCAAAGCTGCTCATCCGATTGATGGCCCCTGGGTTTCTTTGGCCGATTTAAATAATGGCGACCAGACGGTCTTTGTTGGTAAAGGCAACTCAGACGGCACCTTTGATATACAGAATGTCCCTAATGGGGATTATGTTCTGGGCATCTGGGACGAACCCCAGGATTACATTTTTAATCTGCAGAACGTGTCCGTAAAGAATGGTGAACTCACGGAAATGGGGGCCATTTCTATGATGGGTTGGTGGACAACCATTGAAGGCTATGTCTTCAGTGACACCAATGGCAATGGCAAGATGGATGCCGGTGAACACGGTATTCCCAACTTCCCCATCGCAGTTAAGAAGCGTGAGAATTCAGTGATGGACCGCGGTACTGTCGGGGTGGTTACCGACCAGACTGGTCACTATTTTATGGAGAGTGCCTATCCCATCACCCAATGGTTGGTGGCAGAGGCTTACAGTGATCTCTACCAAACCACCGGCGTGACCTTTCAAGCGGATAACCAGCCTACCGAAACGACTGTTTTGGGTTCGGGGGTGGATGTTAATTTCCTGCCAATTATTGGCCTGGGCGGTCGTCTCGATTGGGGTGTCAAAGCCTATAATACAGGTACAAATGGCGGCATTGTT
>JBBRWF010000199.1:0-7730 GCA_038249405.1 Anaerolineales bacterium | reverse complement strand
GTTATGACCCTCATTGCTGCGATCTTATCCACCGGGGTCAATTTGTTGGTCAAAGAATTGATCCAGCGCCCTCGCCCTACTCAGGACCTGGTCACCGTGATTGATACGCTCAACAGTTACAGCTTCCCGAGTGGTCACGTCATGTACTATCTTGGCTTTTTGGGGTTTATCGGGTTTCTTGTTTACAGCCTGCTCAAGCCCTCCATCAAACGCAGCTTTTTTTTACTGATAATAGGCATCCCGGTGGCGCTCATCGGCGTCTCGCGCATTTACCTGGGCGAGCATTGGGCCAGCGATGTACTGGGCTCATACTTGCTCGGCACGCTGACCCTGGTGGCGACTAACCAACTTTACCGTTGGGGCAAAACCCGCTTCTTCGTCCACCAACCCGTTGCCGCAGCCGACGCCCAACCAGCATGACCTATCCCTGCAATAGCACCCTGATAACCTGGCAAGGTACCTTTATCAAATAAGGAAAAAAATTACCACCTCCACATAATCAATTCTTTTACCGGTATCAATCGCCCATCTTATCCATACTCCCAAAATTCGCCGTCATGGCGCAGAATCTGGGCAAAACCAAACACAAGGAGTTCAAAATGAACGTGCATACTGTTATTACCCGCAAGGGTGAATCAATCCAGACCCCGTCTTTTCTTCGGGCTATTTTCAGCGACAAACGTATGGCCATCCTATGGCTGCCATTGCGTATATGGATTGGCATCCAATGGTTTATGGCTGGTTACGAGAAGATGAATCCCGCCTGGCTCGAAACTGGCGCAGCCATAAAAGGTTTCCTGGGCGGCGCATTAAAAAATGCCAGCGGTGAGCACCCGTCAGTGGCTTATGGCTGGTTTGTTTCTTTTATTCAAATGCTGCTGGATAGCGGAGCATACGTTTGGTTCGCCAAGCTCGTAGTTGTTGGCGAACTGATCATCGGCGCCATGCTTATCCTTGGTGCATTCACCGGCCTGGCCGCTCTAGGCGGTGCATTCATGAACTGGAACTATATGATGGCCGGCAGCGCTGGTGTCAACCCCATGTATCTTCTAATCGGTGTTGCCCTATTCCTGGCCTGGAAAGTCGCCGGTTACATCGGCCTCGATTATTTTATCTTCAACTACGGCGCTGTCCCAGCCCCCTGGAAAAGCAGACCTGGTGAAGTTGAGAATAAGTAACCCATCCAAATTGCCGCATCCCAGGGAAACATCCTTTGGTATTTAAAACCACAACCGGAAGTGGCGTAATACAAACGAACACCTATCTTCATCTCCCCATCCGGGGAGATGAAGATACTCTTCTTCATCATATCGTGTAGTCTATAAATCTTTTGACCAGAGCCAGATTGATTCAAGTTCCCTAAACCAAACCGAACCAGGCACGCCCTTATTTCGCCTAGAAATCCAGTACGCTCAAACTACGGTAACTACATGCGCCAATCCACCAGGCAGAATGCTAATCATCAGATGCAAGATGGCTTTGCGCAATACCACCAGTACATTTTATTCCCTTATCAACCGTATGATGGTCGCTGACAATATTATCTCCCCCACTTAGGGGAGATACAGCTTCCCCGGTCGATGGATGTAACCGGGAATGCTTTCTGTTATGGTGGATATATGCTTTCTCTAAACCATGTTTCAAATAAATAAAAAACGGAACATCGAATGGCTCTGAGCAATACCTTCAGAGGAAATGCTTATCGCGGCGATAATGTGGTTTTTTAAAATCTCGTAAATTATTAAGGATCATCGAAAAATAATGCGCCTCCTTGGTTTTTATCTCATCATGGTTTTGTTCCTGACCTCGTGTGGCCCGCTTACGGACACGTTCGACGATACCCCGGTCCCTCCCATCCCCACAACAGAAATTTCCGGGACGGATGGTCCAGACCTCAAGCCTTTTCCCGACGCCTTCGCTGCCAACCAGTCCCTGGGACGTGGCGTTAACCTTGGCGATGCACTCGAAGCACCCAGAGACGGGCAGTGGGGAGTCGTCATTGTCGAGCAATATTTCAAATTGATCAAAGATGCAGGCTTTAACTCTGTCCGTATCCCCATCAACTGGGAAGCGCATGCAAAAAAAAGCGCGCCATACACGATCGACTGGCGATTCTTTGCTCGTATTGACAAGGTTGTCAGTTGGGCGCTCGATCAAGGCCTGGTTGTCATCCTCGACTTTCATAATTATCCTGACCTGATGGCAAACCCCCTGGAGCACCAGGCGCGATACCTGGCATTATGGCAGCAGATTGCCGGATATTACAAAAATTACCCAACAACGGTTCTGTTTGAACTGCTCAACGAACCGAATGACAAGATGGATACTGCCCAATGGAATACGATCAGCACCCAGGCGCTGGCTTTGGTGCGCGAGACAAATCCAAACAGGAATGTGATCATCGGTGGTGTCAGCTCAAATGCCTATGATCAGATTCAAAATCTGGACCTACCCCAGAAGGACCGCCATATCATCGCCACCTTCCACTATTACAACCCGTTTGAATTTACTCACCAGGGCGCAGATTGGGTTGTGGGCATGGACAAATCTCTCAGCCAAACCTGGCAGGCCAACGCTGCAGAAAAAGCAGCCATCTCCGGCCAATTTTTCCAGGTGGCCACCTGGTCCCTAATCCAGAACCGCCCGGTTCTGTTGGGCGAGTTTGGAGTCTATTCCAAAGCCGATATGGATTCCCGCATTCTGTGGACTTCATTTGTCGCCAGGGAAGCCGAAAAGCACGGGTTTTCCTGGAATTATTGGGAATTCGGCTCCAAGTTCGGAGCATACGATCGGTCCGCAAAATTATGGCGGGAACCATTGCTCAAGGCATTAATTCCGTGATCGAACAATACCAGGTTATCCTGACTGAACACAGGTTATGCCACAAATGTGCAAACCACAGCAGGTTTGATTTTTTTGACCTACTCTAATTGCATTCACGTTCTGTGCAATCACAAAAGGCAATTTGGAAACCCCAACCATGTCATCTTCATCACTAAATCTTGCAAATACCAACGAAACCCTGGAAGAATCACTTACCGGGCTGAACCAGGAGCTTGAACTGAACCCGGAGAATGTGACTGCACGCCAGGCACTCTATCAAACCATGCAGCAAATGCTGCGGAAAGATGCGTTTCTTGCCTACCAGAATGAAACGAATGACCATTATACAATCCGCACATATGCAGATTTTCAATTTGTTCACCCAAAAGACCGGGCCATGCCTGATATATTTCCACGACTCGAGCAGGCACCCGCACAAAAAGCCATCACCTGGCTGGGATGGTCCCTGGTTGGGTTGATCCCGGCCGGGTTGGGTACGATGATTTGCGCACCGTTGGCAATGCTTGCCGCCATTAAAATACTTCTACAAAAAAACTCACTCAGTGAGCGTCGGCGCGCCTGGGTTGTCCTGGGCACTTCAATCGTGCTGTGGTTGATCGCCCTGCTATTTCTAATAATCCTGATCCTACATCTAGGATAATCACAATGCTGACAAGATCACTTGCGCTGGTAACAATCTGGTTTTTATTAAGTACTGTTTTCACCTTTCTTCGCGGCACGCACGTGCGCAGCGGTAGTAACCTTCGCGGCTTTTTATGGTTATTGACAGTGATTTTATGCGGTGACCTATGGGCGATGTTTACTTTTGGGTTACCTGCTGAAATCATTGCGCTCAGCTTGCTGGCGATCGGTTTTGGGGTTATGTGGATTTTCCTGCTGCCCAACTGGAATGGGCTTGGCCAGACAAGCTGGACGATGAGCATCCTTGCCGCCGTGATGTACGCGGCCTACAGTTTTGCCGTGACGGCTTTCACGCCCTTGAACCCGCTCGGGTTCTTGTTCTCTTTTGTTCTGTTCTCCGCTGAGCTTTTTGCAATTGGGCTTTCATTATCTTTCACTTTCGAAATGTTGGATGTTTGTACACGTATTCGCTGGAACCATGTGGCGAAGCCCGCTCAACCGATCGACGGATATACGCCAATGGTTTCACTGCAGGTCCCGGCTTACAACGAACCTGTGGAAGTGGTCGAAGCGACCTTGCGTGGATTGGCCAGGATGAATTATCCCAACTATGAAGTCCTGGTGATCGATAACAATACCCCGGATGAAGCTACCTGGCGTCCGTTGGAAGCGCTTTGCAAAGAGCTTGGCCCAAACTTTAAATGTCTCCACCTGGATAAGTGGCCCGGATATAAATCCGGGGCATTAAACTTTGCCCTCACCCAAACTGACCCAGCCGCCGAAATCATGGCGATTATTGACGCTGACTACCTGGTCCAGCCGGAATACTTGAATGAGCTTGTTCCGTATTTTATTGACCCCCAACTTGCATTTCTCCAAACACCGCAGGATTATCGTGACTATAAAGGCAATCCGTTCCTCGAAGCCTGTTACAACGCTTACAAATATTTTTTCGAAGTTTCCATGCCTTCACGCAATGAGCATAACGCAATCATCTTTTGCGGGACGATGGGCCTGATCCGCAAGTCTGTGGTACAGGAAATCGGCGGCTGGGACGAGTGGTGTATCACCGAAGATGCCGAGGCAAGTCTGCGTATTCTGAAGCTGGGATATAAATCGATTTATATCAACCAGGCCTACGGGCAAGGTGTCATGCCGTTAAATTTCGAAGGGCTCAAGAAACAGCGTTTTCGCTGGTGCTTTGGCAGCATACAAGTTTTGCGCAAGCATTGGGAATCCCTCATGCCGTGGGCGCCTTGGGTAGATCCTACCAACCAATTGACCGCATCCCAGCGTTATTTCTATCTGCTATCAGGCTTGCAATGGTTCAATGAATCAATAACCCTGGGTTTTACCATGTTGCTGCTGATCAGCACGATCGTGATCATGCTCGGAATGGGAACCGGGATACGTATTTTGGCAGGCATCATTGCAGTTGTGCCGCTGGTATTCCTGGTCCTGGGCTTGGCAAGATTTTTGTGGACGCTGCGCTATCGGTTAAAACTAGGTTGGATGCAGGCTTTGCTTGCCATGGGCAGCTTCTTTAGCCTGAGTTGGGTGGTGACCCTGGCTAGCATCCAGGGTCTGATTCAACCGCGCGGTGTTTTCTTGCGCACCTCCAAGTCAAAAGGGGAATCGAACCTGTTGCGAGCGCTGGTTGTGACACAATGGGAAACCGGGATTGGCATCGCCTGTGGTCTGACCGGGCTGGCTCTGGCGATCAGCAAACCTCCTTTTGAAGGCTGGTTGACCGTTATATTTCTGACCTGGCAAATGTGTCTGTACCTGGCAGCGCCAGCCTATAGCTTGCTTAGCGAACGCGGAATAAAACCGATTCGGGTGACAAGCGCAGGGGATATCGATGGGAAAGTCATCCAGGAAACACAGGCCGCCCGCTGGTCACTGGCCTTGTTATCATTATTGTTATTTGGCTTTTTAATTTACAGTCTATTACCGCCGCCAACTGAAACGCCTATTTATGCGGAATTGGCACCGGCCGCCCTAGATTCTCAGAAAATCTTTAAAGTGCATCCGGTTCAAAACGATAACAAAGACAAACCAAAACCAGCCAAACCTGAAAAACAACCAAAACCAGCCAAACCTGAAAAACAACCAAAACCAGCCAAACCCGTAAAGCAACAAAAATAACAGGTTAGCGCTTATCTGGTCTTAAAAGATTTCAAACCCATGCCCAGGTTTCTGGCGAAGGTCATGATGAAATTCGGAGTTGAGCCAACTCTCGTTTTTGGGCAGCGGACCTGGTAATTTCATCGAACGACTATCTGGGAAAAACAAAACCGAAATACCCAAAATAGTCGTTGGTTGAACATCAAAAAGAGAAAATATGTTTACTCAGATCAATTTCCGTTTATTATTAATTTCGTTTTTCCTGGTTGGCGCGCTCATAGTCGGCTTGCAACTTGCGCAGGCCTCATCTGCAACCAGCACACCGTGGCTTTCAATCTCCGGTCGTTATATCAAAGACCCGCAAGGAAAAACAGTCATCCTGCGCGGTGCTTCACTGGTGGATGTTGCGGTTGCTAATACGCGCACACGCAATACCAATGCCTTGATTGATATGGCAACCGATAATGCCAACGGTTGGTACGCGCGGGTCGTCCGGTTGCCTGTTTACCCGGATCCAATTAATGGACAGCCCGGTTGGAATGCCAACCCCGATGCCTATTTCACCAAACACCTCGACCCTGCTGTCCAGCACTGCATCAGTAAGAAGATCTACTGCATCATAGACTGGCACTACATTAAGGATTACAACTCCAGCGATGTGGATACAGCCACACGCGCTTTTTGGAAATATGTGGCTCCTAAATATGCCAGCACACCAAACGTCATCTTCGAGCTTTACAATGAGCCGATCAACCCCGATAGCTGGAGTACCTGGAAAAAAACCGCCCAGCCCTGGGTGGATATTATCCGCGCTGCAGCGCCTAAAAACCTGATTCTCATTGGCGGTCCGCGTTGGTCCCAGAACGTTGCTGAAGCTGCCACCAGCCCCTTCACCGGAAGCAACCTGGTTTATGTGGCTCATTTTTACCCAGGGCAGGGTGGTCAGAGCGTTTGGGATGCCTCGTTTGGGAATAGTTCCAGTACGGTGCCTTACTTCATCACCGAATGGGGCTGGCAACAGGGCGGAAACGTCCCCACCGACGGCACCAAATCAGGCTATGGCGTTCCCTTTAGCGCCTATCTCGATTCAAAAGGTGTCAGTTGGACTGCCTGGGTTTTTGATAATTCCTGGCAACCTGTCATGTTCGATACAAGCTGGAAGTTGCTTGGAGGCGAAGCCAACATGGGCCAGTTCACCAAGGATTTCCTTTACAAGCATCGCAACGACAACTTACCAGGCGCTGGCAGCGCACCAGCCGAGACCAATAACCCATCCATGCCATCGGCCACCTCCGCCAACACACCTATTTCTCAGGCAACTGCGCCTGTAAAGTCGGGCGCGCTAAAGGTGCAATTGGTGACAGGTGGCACAGACAACAACCAGCAATCTACCTTCCATTACCGCATCGAAAATACCGGTTCCAACGCACAATCAAATATTTCCGTTCGGATTTACTTTACCCCAGATGGCTCTCAGGCTGCATCCGGCTATGTGCTGGAAAAATATTATGACCAATCGGGGGTGGCAAGCGTCTCAGGCCCCACCCAGGCATCCGGCGCCGCCTATTATTTCACCGTCAGCTATGGCGCGGCAGCCCTGCCCGCTGGCGCTGCCTGGCAATACGATACAGCCCTGCGACTAAATGACTGGTCCAACAATTACAGCGGCGCAAACGACTGGTGGCACACTACCGGCACGCTCCCTGCCAGCTATACCGCCTGGAACAATATCCCGCTCTACCTGAATGGTGCGCGCGTGTGGGGGACTGAACCCGGCGGATAACTCACCAGCGCCAACCACCAGAATATTTTCATAAACCGCTTCGATCCAGATTTTCAATCCCATCCGCCAATGTTGCTTTTTCCCCGCACTTATATTAGAGTAGAATCAAACAAGAGATTTTCTAACGACCTGAAAATCTCTGTCAGGCGTATCAACCCTTGCCAAACTGCCTTAAAACTCCGCAGTAATAACTATAGTCGGACTTTTGGGCGGAAAATGCGCATGTACCTGGCGCAAGCATATCAATAATTTTCTTGCCGCAGACTTCCTGGCCTGAAAAAACCCCAGGCTGGTTGTCTCGTCAGAAAAATAACCAGGGAGCAAAAAATGAACTACTGGATATTTAAAGCCAACC
>JBBRWF010000198.1:0-7747 GCA_038249405.1 Anaerolineales bacterium | reverse complement strand
GGGGGTAAAATTCCAAGGGTCTGGCGCAATTTTCCTGAGGAGCCGCCGTCATCCGCGACGGTGACGATGGCGGTGAGGTTATAGGTATGATCCTTGAGGCCGCGCAGCAGGGTAGCCATGCCGTGCCCGCCCCCCATGACCACCACCCGCGGGCCTTTTTCGCGCCGGCGAAAATCGGCAATTTGGTCGACAAGGCGGCGGTCTTTACGCAAGAATGGATTGAGCAAAGCGCGATTCAATCCCCAGAGCCCCCAAATCACCAGGCCCACGCCAATACTCAAAAAGATAAAGACGCGCAAAGGGCGGGGAAAAAAGCGTAAACTGGCCACATCCAAGAAAGAAATCAGCTGGCCTTCGGGCATGGTGCGGTAAATATCGAGCAAGAAATAGGCAACCCCGACACCGAGCAGCGTAATGCCGGCCAATAAAATTCCGAACCAACGTTTGACGCCCAGACCGGGCACAAACCATTGGAGCAGGCTGCGTGCTTCGCGTTTGAAGGTGTGGAACAGATTGCCAGATGGCTTCATAAAGTGATAATAGCAGTCTTCAAAGTATCCGTCAACGGCAAATATCCGTCAAATATCCGCCCAGAAGGTGCGTTTCGTCACATTTTGCTAACACGGGCTTTACGATATAATTACAATATGTCCATCATTATTGCGGTTGATATCGGCGGAACCCAGATTCGCGCAGCTGCTTACAGACGCGGCAACCTGGAACCTGTGCAGGTTCAGCGCAGCCCAACCCAAGGGGCAGGTGCGCCTTTTGAACGGATGTGCACGTTGATCCAAGCCATCTGGCCTGAAAATATGACGGTGGAAAAGATCGTGGTGGCGCTGCCAGGCCCAGTCAACCCGGAGTCAGGCGTTGTTTTCTCCGCGCCAAACATCTCTGGCTGGGAAAACTTTGCAATTGGGCCTGAACTGGAAAAGCGGTTTGGGGTCAGGGCCAAAATTGGTAACGATGCCAACCTGGCTGCGCTGGGAGAATGGCGGTTTGGCGCAGGGCAGGGACACCATCACGTGCTGTATTTCACCATCAGCACCGGCATCGGAGGAGGCGTCATCTGTGACGACCGGCTTTTGCTGGGCAGCCGCGGCCTGGCGACCGAGGTGGGTCATATCAGTGTGATGCCAGACGGCCGATTATGCGGATGCGGACAGCGCGGACACCTGGAGACCTTTTGCAGCGGACCAGCGATTGCGCGGTATGCGGGCGAACAGGTGGCGAGCGGAGTTGCATCCAGCATGGGCAGCATTGGAAAAATTACAGCCCGGGATGTCTCTGAAGCCGCCAACAATGGCGATGCGCTTGCGATTGAAGCGCTTGCGCAGGCGGGCACGTTGTTTGGACAGGCCCTGGCGACATTTTTGCACCTGTTCAATCCGTCGATCGTGATCATCGGGGGTGGCGTTTCCTTCAGCGGAAAGTTCTTATTTGACCCGATCCGGGAATCGCTGGCAAAGCACCTTATGGATCCTTCGTACCTTAAAGACCTGGTGATCACCAATGCGGCGCTGGGTGATGAGGCAGGGCTGATGGGCGCATTGGCGCTGGGGCTGCTGCCCGACAACTGACGAAGCGCCTGCCTCCCCCAGGCTGTAATTTAATTTACGGGGAGACATAGTGGAAATGTGCTTTTTGATAAGATTTGCAATGATCGAAAAGCACGGCAACGCTCCCAGCCCCTATTGAGTTTATTTTCTGGCGCGACCCAGCCCTGGTAAAACGCCGTTTACGAACCCATTTTTTCATTCACACACAAGGAGTACTCCCATGGAACCGATGAACTTACCTGGGCCTAAAGCCCATGCGCTGGTCAAGCGCGATTCCGCTGTCATATCACCTTCTTACCCGCGCGATTACCCGTTTGCGATGGATCACGGCAAGGGTTCCTGGCTGTGGGATGTGGATGGTAATAAATTTCTGGATTTTATGGCCGGGATCGCGGTTAACTCGACCGGTCACTCGCACCCCGAGGTGGTCAAGGCGATCCAGGAACAGGCGGAGAAATTTATCCATATCTCATCCGATTTTTATCATTACAGCATGGTGGAACTGGCAGAGAAGTTGAATGAGATCGCCCCGATACAGGAAGAGGCTGTTTCATTTTTGACCAATTCGGGCACAGAAGCCGTAGAGACTGCGCTCAAACTGGCCCGCTACCATTCGGGGCGAACCAATTTTATTGGTTTCACAGGCGCCTTCCACGGACGCACGATGGGCGCAGTAACCATGACGGCGAGCAAATCCGCGTATCACAGCGGCTTTTACCCGCTGATGAACGGGGTGGTACACGCGCCATTCCCCAATCCTTACCGTCCGATCCTGGAACGATACCCCGGCGAAGATTACGGCGAAACAGTGGTGCGCTATATCGATGAACAAATTTTCAGACAAATCGTACCGGCTGATGAAGTGGCGGGTATTCTGGTTGAACCGATCCAGGGCGAGGGCGGTTATATTGTGCCACCGGAAGGCTTCTTCCCGGCGTTGCGAAAACTGTGTGATAAGCATGGGATTTTGCTGATCGCTGATGAAGTGCAGAGCGGTATGGGCCGGACTGGCAAATGGTGGGCGATTGAAAACTTTGGCGTGGAGCCGGATATTTTCACGACCGCAAAGGGCATTGCGAGCGGCATGCCGCTGGGCGCCTGTGTGGCCCGGCATGATGTGATGGACTGGGGTCGCGGAGCGCATGGAAATACCTATGGCGGCAACCCGATATCCTGCGTGGCGGCTCTGAAAACCATTGAACTTATTGAGCGCAAGTACATGAAGAACGCGGCTGAATTAGGTCAATATGCCCTGGATGCGCTGGCTGAAATTGCGGCCCGGCACCCTTCCATCGGACAGGTGCGCGGGATTGGTATGATGATTGGCGTGGAATTTGTGAAAGATCATAAGAGCAAGGAAGCGGCTGAAAAGCTGCGTGACATGGTGGTGCACAAGGCTTTTGAACGCGGCTTGCTGCTGCTGGGCTGCGCCAAGTCTGTGATCCGAATTGCGCCGCCGCTCAGTATGAGCAAGTCCGAAATGGATGAGGGTCTGGCTGTATTTGAAGAGGCGCTGACGGTGGCTGAAAAAGAAGTGATAGAGGAATAAAACACGCATGCAACCTGTCCCGCACGAAGTATTTGTGGGGCAGGCTGCCGGTGGTATGAATGTTAGAAATCCGCCGATCTGGTAGACAGAGAAGGGCGGATTTTTATTTGGTGAGCAGCAAGATCAAATTTTGGCCAGCGCGCGGCCCGCCAGCCAGCCGGTGGTCCAGGCGTTTTGGAAATTGAAGCCGCCGGTCAGCCCGTCGATATCCAGGACTTCACCGGCAAAGTATAAGCCGGGGATGAAGCGGCTTTGCATGGTTTTGAAATCAATTTCATCCAGGCGAACGCCACCGCAGGTGACAAATTCGTCTTTGAAGATACCCTTGCCTTCGATGCGATAGCGGCCGGCGGTCAATTCTTCGGCCAAGCGGCGCAGTGAAGGTTTCGAGACATCTGCCCAGTTTTGATTTTCTGAAATGTCGGAGGCCTCACATAACTTTTTCCATAAACGAGTGGAGATTTGAGAAAAGACGGCATGAGCCGATGGTTTTTTGCGGCTGTTCTCGGGGTTGGTTCGTTCTTTGAGAAGTTCTTCAAAAGCCTTTTCGGTTGAAAGCGGGTGCAGCCAGTTAACCGACAACCCGGCCTGATAATCGTGTTCAAAAAGCCAGCGCGCACCCCAGGCTGAAAGTTTGAGGGCAGCGGGTCCGCTAAGCCCCCAGTGTGTTATGAGCAACGGACCAGTTTGCAGCGGGATAGAAACTTTTTCGGTTTTTGGATCTGGAAGCAGGCGCAGACCTGCGAGGGGCACGGAAATTCCCGCGAGTTCAGCAAGGCGTGTATCGGTAACTTTGAAGGTAAAAAGAGACGGCACGGGTGGTTGGATGCCGTGCCCAAAACTGGTGATGAGGCTGTGACAAAAGGCTTCACTGCCACTGGCAAAAAGAATGGAACGGGTGGATAGAACCTGTTCGCGTTGCAGTCCGTCGCGGCGCAGCCTGACATGAAAACGGGGAGCGTTTTCAGCGCGATCTGTGAGGCGCTGAACATCCATTAAGCTGGCCTGGTTCCAAATTTCGACGCCTGCCTGTGAGGCAGCCAGTTCCAAACAGTCGACAATTGTTTTGGAAGAATTGGTGAGAGGAAACATGCGCCCGTCTTCTTCGGTCTTCAGGACAACACCGCGCTGTTCAAACCATGCGACCGTATCGCGGGGCTGAAAACGGCTAAAAGCACCGCGCAGTTCAGCCGCGCCGCGCGGATAGTAGGTGACCAGCTTTGCGGGTTCAAAGCAGGCGTGGGTCACGTTGCAGCGCTCCCCGCCGGAGATGATCACCTTGCCGAGCGATCTACGCGCGCGTTCGATGACCAGAACGCGCTGCGGTTTGCCCAACTCAACAGCCAGTTCGGCACAGCGGATGGCGGCGAAATAGCCCGCCGGGCCACCGCCGACCACGATTACATCCCAATTTTGTTCTGCTTCAATCTGTGCCATAGTTCACCTCTGCGCGCGGGAATCTGTCCGTTGATGTTTATATGATACCCGCAAAACGAAAACATATCATCTTCCAATGCTGCGTTAACACTTTGCAAATCTGCCAGATGATAAAATAACGGGGTAAGAATAAATTTCTGCTCGCCATGCTTTAGCAGAAGATGGAAACCCCAAACCATGCTGCCCGATTTCCGAGTTCGACAACGCGATTACCTGCTTGAAATTTCCCGGGCGATCACCCAGGAACTTGACCTGCAAAAACTGCTGAAACGCATCCTGCGCATTTCCATTGAAATGCTGGCGGGTCAGGCGGGTTTGATCGCGTTAAAAGACGCCAATTCCTGGCATGTTACCGCAGCTCACGGTATTCCGGCGGCTTTTTTGCGCCACCTGGAACCGATGCTGGCTGAGGGAAGCGTGGTGGAACTGGATCTGGATGAACTCAACCGTTTGCTTAAAGAGCTGACTTATACTACCAGCCAGGGATTGCTGGCCGGCACAGCCCTGCCTTTGACGGCCCACAGCCAGGTGATCGGGGTAATTTTTATTTTCCGTTCGTACACTGAAAATTTTTCGTCAAACGATCAGCAACTTTTGCAGTCTTTTGCAGACCAGGCAGCGATCGCGGTTTTTAATGCGCGGTTGTACAGCCAGGTGATCCTGGAGAAACAACGCCTGGATGCCTTGATCGACAGCGCGGCAGACGGCATCTTAATTCTGAATGCAGATCACAGCGTTGAGCGCGTGAATGATGCTTTTGAACGTATCTGTGGGCAGACGGATGAACAGGTGCGCGGCAAGAAACATGATGAAGTGATCCTGTGGGTACGCAAACCTGATGGAATGACGCTGGAACAGGCGGAAGCCAGCGGTTGGCCGTTGACGACAAATGCTCATCTGTACGTGGAAGGTGATTTGAAACGATCTGAGCCACCGAATGTGCCGGTGGGGATTACTTACGCGCCGCTGTTAAGCCCGGCCGGGCGGGTACGGAACATTATCGTGACCGTGCGCGACATCACGAACTTCCGGAATGCTGACCAGATGAAGGCCACGTTTATTTCGATTGTCAGCCATGAACTCAAGACCCCGGTGGCGTTGATCAAGGGGTATGCATCCACATTGCGGCGGGATGATGCGCGGTGGGATAAGCACGTCATCCAGGACAGCCTGGCAGTCATTGAAGACGAAGCCGACCGGCTAACTCACATGATTGAAGACCTGCTGGATGCTTCCAGACTGCAGGCGGGCGGGTTGAGTCTACAGCCAACGGATATTTCGATGCCAGTCATCACGCAACATATGATTGACCGATTTCAGAGCCAGACCAAGAAAAATAAACTGGTGCTTGATTTCCCGGCCAATTTTCCCGTCATTGTGGGTGATGAGACGCGCATTGAGCAGGTGTTGAGCAACCTGATTTCGAACGCGATTAAATACTCGCCCAAAGGCGAGATCCGGATTAGCGGTGATGTGCGACCGGAACGGGTGATCATTTCTGTGCACGATGAAGGGCCGGGGATTGATCCACAGGATATGCCGCATATTTTTGATCGTTTTTACCGGTCGGATACAGCTGTTCGTAAAACAAAAGGCGCTGGACTGGGCTTATACCTGGCGCGCGCAATTGTGGAGGCTCACGGCGGGCGCATCTGGATCGATGCTCAGCAAGGTGCGGGCGCACATATTTGTTTTTCACTGCCAAGATAGACTTTCAGGGTAAAATAGAGCCCTGTTGCCAAACCAATCCAATTTAAGAATCGGAAATCCTATGCCCCAGACTCAAATCTCCTGTCCCCGCTGTCGTCAGATGATCCCGGCCCAGGTCGAGCAGCTGTTCGATGTAACTGCCGACCCGGCTGCCAAACAGCGCCTGATCGGGCGCGTCTCCAATTATGCGCGCTGTTCGTTCTGCGGGTTTGAAGGCCCGCTCTCCACGCCCATTGTGTATCATGACAATGAAAAAGAACTGTTGCTAACCCACTTTCCGTCTGAATTGGGGATGCCGGTTAACCAGCAGGAAAAAATGGTTGGGCCGCTGATCACACAGGTGATGAACCGATTGCCCGCTGAAAAAAGAAAAGGGTACCTGCTGCGCCCGCAGAGCTTCCTGACTTTCCAGAGCATGATTGAAAAAATCCTGGAAAAAGACGGTGTAACCAAGGAAATGCTGGACGAACAGCAAAAACGTCTCAACCTGATCCAGCGGCTGATGCAAGCCACCACACCTGAGCAGCGCACTGAAATCATCACACTGGAAGCGGCGCAACTGGATGAGACTTTTTTTGCCCTGTTTAACCGCCTGGCCGAAGCTGCGGCAGCTTCCGGGCAGCCACAAACCGCGCAGGCAATGGCTATGCTGCAAGAAGAGCTGCTGGCTAATTCTGAATATGGCAAAAAACTGCAGGTGCAGATGGGCGAATTGGAAGCCGCAGTTAAAACTCTTCAGGATGCTGGGAAGGGATTGACGCGCGAAAAACTGCTGGAAATTTTTCTGGCAGCCCCTAACGATGCACGCTTGCAGGCGCTGGTAAGCCTGACCCGCAACGGTCTGGATTATTCCTTCTTCCAGATTGTGACCGAGCGGATGGATAAATTATCAGGAGATGAGCGCATGCAGTTGGAAACGCTGCGGGAAAAATTGCTGGAAATTACCAACCAGATCGACAAAGCGGTTGAAGAACAGATGAAACAGGCGGATGCGATGATCGAGTCGCTGCTGGCGGCGCCGGATGTGGCGCAGGCTACTGCTCAAAACATCGCCAACTTCCAGAATGAGGTAGTTGTGCAAGTTCTGGAGACCAAACTGCGCGATGCGCAAACCAAGAATGATGCTGGTCGCATGCAAAAGCTGCAACAAGTTGTGGGTGTGCTGCAGCAGGCCAACACCCCGCCTGAATTGGAGTTGATCAATGAACTGGTGGATGCGGCGGGAGATGACCTTTCGCTGGCGCAGGCTTTAACTGCGCATGAGTCTGAGTTGAGCGAAGAGCTGTCTGGCATGGTGGCGACATTGATGCAGCAGGTGGAACAGCAAGGCGGGCAGGATCCCAATTCTGGCGAAATTCTGAAGCGGCTGGAAAAAATATACAGGGCGATTTTGAAACGCTCGATGGCGAAAAATTTGGGAAAGTAAGACAGCGTAAAACAAGAACCGCCTACGAGAGAATATCGTGGGCGGTTTTATTTTAAGAAGAGTAAT
>JBBRWF010000197.1:0-7748 GCA_038249405.1 Anaerolineales bacterium | reverse complement strand
GTTCGAACAAAGAGCTCATTACCTTCAAAAACGCTGGCCGGGTATAATATTAACAAATCCATTTGTATTAAAGTGACAACTGCTGTGTGTGAGCAGTTGTTTTTTTAGTCATTAATCAAAATATTAATAGGAAAGTAAAAATTTGTGTTCTTGAGCCCAAAGCGCGATCGCCATTCTCGTTCGAATATCTAATTTAACCATGATTTTATCCAGGTGAAATTCCACTGTTCGTTCAGATATCTCCAGCTTGAAAGCAATCTCTTTATTAGTAGAGCTTCTAACCAGAAGTTTCAGTATTTCCAATTCTCTTTGTGTTAGCAATGGGGTTATTACCTGATTATCCTGTTGAATTCTTTTAATTATAGATTGGATCGAATTGCTGAACCATTTTTCACCGTTATAAAGTGCATAAACGGCATTAACAATCTCTTCCGGATCCTCATCTTTTAAGACATATCCATCTACACCAGCGCGCACCATGGCTGCGACGGTTCCAACATCTCCGTAAGCTGAAACTATTAAAACCTTGGCCGATACTAACTTAGTTTTGACCTGTTGGATGATCTGATAGATTGGTGTTCCTGGCATGTTAACATCCAGTATTAATACATCTGGTATGTGATGGTTTGCTAAAGTCAATGCTACATCCCCATTTAAAGCCTCAGCTACGATTACTATATCATTGTGTCTCAATAGTTCAGTGCGAATTCCAGAGCGAACTACTGGATGATCGTCAGCTAACAAGACTCGGATTGTCATGATTTTATATTTACCTTGAGATCGCTATTTTTATCCAGATTTGATTCTGTCGATTTTATTGAGACCAGAGGCAAGCGGCATTCCAACCGACAACCTTGACCAGGAGATGTCAGAATAGAAAAATTTCCTCCAATTGACGCTACCCTTTCTTGCATTCCTACCAAACCGAAATGATGCTGCAACGTAAACAATTCCAGACGTTGGGGAAGTTGAAATCCTAGCCCGTTATCGGAAATTACTAATTTTAGGTTTTCAACTGTAAGTTCAAGTGTAAATTCAACAATTGTTGGAAGAGCATGCTTACGAATATTCTGGATTCCTTCTTGAAACACTACGTACAAAATCGATGCGCACTCTGTTGGTATGTTAATTGTTTCATCGCCAAAAACCTGATAAATTACTCGAAACGGAACCTGTTCTCTTAGTTCGAAGATGCGAGCATGCATAAATTGGATTACCCCAACGGCATCCAAAGCGGGGGGGCGCAGATCAGCACAGATTTGTCGCGTTTCAACCAGAATTTGATGTAGCTCTTCTTGAAGCGGAACAAGATTGCTTGCTTGAATGACTAGCAAACGGCGAGCTTGGAAAAGCTGATAATTAATAGAGACCAGTGATTGAATTATATGGTCATGCAAATCATGAGAAAGCTGCTTGCGCTCATCTTCACGGGCGATCGCGAGTCGTTGGTGAAGTTGTCGGATTACCCTGGCACGAAGTTCCAATTCTTCGGCCAAAACAGCGTTTTCGATGGAAACTATCGCCTGTCGGAAAAGAATATTTAACATCCGGATGTCCCGTTGTCCAAACTCCTTTCCACCGCGTTGTTTTCCTAAGATTATCAAGCATATAGGTTGGGTCTTTCGGTCGATGTACAACCAAGCTTGCGCTTTACCGATAGTTAACTTATCGAGGGGTATATCGTGCATTTCCAGTAATTGCTCCAACTCTCTAATAGGCATGAGTTGATAAGCTGGTGTTTTAAGCGAGAATTCAAATAAAGGTTTGTATACTGAAAACTCCGCTATAACCGATTGAGGTCGTTCCTCTTTGCCAACAGTCAAAAAAATGGTTTTTTCTTGCAAAATAATTCGAACAAATTCTATCTGCATTGCTTGCATCAAAGATTGTCCCAAGATTTCCAAGGTAGTTTGTAAATCGCCCGGAGAAACGGAAAGCGCATGGCTGACCAATTCAATTGTAGACTGCTCATCGCGCCAACTTCCGTATAAAAGAGTACGTAACTTGCCTGACACTATTTGAAAGAACGGATAGACAGTCAGGCTCAGAGATAAAAACAAAGTCAATTCTGTGAATAATCGAAATTGTTCGGGGATCATATCGAGGTTTCTAAACGCAAGGAAAGTAATACCGTACAAGCCACCAAAGAGGCTGGCTGTGATGCCCATAACAACTACGTAATTGCTATACTTTTCTAAACGGATAAGCTTTTTTCGAAAAATAGCATACGCATAACCAAAGGGAATTAAAATCAAAAACATTAAAGAAATATTTGATGGCAGAATTGTCTGTGCAAACAATGCATTTGGAATAAGATTAAAAAAAGTCAACGGTGCAAAGGCGAGAATGATACTGACGAGGACCGTTGCTAGATTGGATGAAGCAATTCTGTCTTTACTAAAAGCTAATTGATCAGCAAAGAATGCGATTAAGATGATACCGGTAAAACCTGTCCAGGCTAAGATCAATGTACGAGGCCAGAAAGTCGCCGGTTGGAATATCTCAAATCCCAGGCAAATTAACGAAATGAGACCAGCTGCCGGGTAGAGCAACTTTTTTAAAAGCGTCATTCGGGGATTCAAGAACGCAGGCTGAGGAAAGTACAGATGCGCCTGGATCGCAACCGGTCCTATCCAAATTTCAGCCAAGTGAAAAAACCAAGCCATCCAGATTGGAGCAAACGATGAAACCGATCCTAAAGAGAGTAGAGCAACTAACAAGTAAACAAAGATAACAAACGTTCCATATCCATGGTTTTCATACCCATAGGCTAAAATTAATCCTGCAAGCAGCCAAAAGATAATTGTAATTCCGAATATTCCTAATCTATTGGCGATTTCCGTTATTGGTGGTTGTACTAAGTGAAAAGTTACGCTTCGAATCAAGCCTTCGCGATTTTTGTAAACAAGGGTGACTAAGTCGCCAGCAGATTTTCCGGGAAATTCCCGTGCATTGAGCACCGGTTTGCTGTTTATCGAAATGATACGGCATCCGATTTGGAACAGATTCAAAGCTGGACTATCGGGAGAAATATAAGTGATATCTCCAGTTCGAAAAGCCCATTGAATGCCACTATATGGCTGTTGGATTGCAATCCAAGCTGTACTTATTAGAAGCGTTAGCGATGCGAAAGCTAACACAATGAAGAAAAAGTTACCCGTGGATTGCCGATAGATCAATTTCATAGGGAGAAAATATTTTGTTCACATACTGGCTTAATAGGTCCATATTGCGTAGTTCAAGGTGGATATTTTCGATTGCCGATATCGCATATCTTTTGTGTTTTTCCACTTCTACAAGCATATATATGACAGCACCGCTTTCGAAGATCATTTTACGCGCAAGTTTTTCGGCTTCCAAAGAAACCTTTGCCTGTTGGAGAATTTGGTCAAATGTATAAATATTCCGTTCTGTGTAGAATTGCCTAGCAAATAAGATGGGTAGAGTATTTTTCCCCATCGATATGTCGCAAAAATCCTTTTTCCTCCACAAACCAGCAATATCATTCGCAAGTTGGATCAATATGCCTACATGGAAACCATACCGTTGAAATTCTTGGATAGTTTCCTGATCATCAGTTGCCATTACGGCACCTATGTAACAACCCAAAGCGAAAAAACTGCCAGATTTATCTTTGATTATATTCCAGCATTTATCAATATCGGTCACACAATTTAATAGATCGAGATGTTGGCCACTTGCCATCTGTACGAGTGTTGCCATGATTTTCGATCGAACAACATGCCTTTTGTTTTCATCTGGGAAAATCTTTTGATCATCCATAAGGTTCAAGCAAGCCACTATAATTGCTATTGATAGGTTGATCAGGGGTCCATTACCCGTTGAAGACAATAAGGACGAATCTAATTCTTGGTCCTCAATTTTGTCTAGCAGATGAATAACCAAATAGTTCGTACCCCACAATCCAGCAAGAGGATCAAGAGTTTCTAATTTATCCGATATAGCCGAAAAACAAACGTAAGGCAAACCCATTAGTGATGGCTTGCCTTCAGGCATTCTTTCGCTAATCATCAGCAAATGTTCAATCACATTATGCCCATAATTGGTAAGATCATCACCCATTTGGGAATAAAGAGATAGGTTACTTACTATCTTCCGAATTTGCTGTTTGCATCGTTTAGAAAATATAATGTCTAATTCCACCACTCACCATTTATCCCAGGTCCATTTCCTTCTAGAGAAAGTCTTAACATGGTTTCGTGCTTTATTAAGTTATCTCGAAACGTTTGAAGTTCATCGGCCGATGGATTAAACAGCGAACAAATTTCTTCAAGATAAGTTTCAATTGAAGGCGTTTCAAAGTTCTTTATGGTCTGTTGATTGTTATTATAGGCACAATTCATGGTTTTCCCCTTTCGAGTTGGGTCGTTTTGTGAGATTTAGAATTTTATTTTACGATTATAAAATAATCACTTGATTTGTCTACTGTGGATTTCCACAGTAGACAAATCAAGTGAAACTTCTATAAGGGACAGGATCTCAGACCTTGCCTTAAAACTAAAATCCAAAACTCGCCCTTCCCCTTACCTGAAACTGTGATAAACTCGCCGCTCACAACCGAATAACGTTGGCCGAACGGTCGCCACCCCTTCCCTATTATTTCCCGTGCAGTTATCGGGATCATCAGAAGCGACCACCTACCGCAGTGTCTTTGGGTTTCAAAGACTCCCTGCGCAGGTGGTCGCTTTTTGCGTTAACCCCCAAAGGAGAAACACGAACATGGAAAACAAGAAGAAACGCTCGCCCATCATGGTCATCGGCTTCGCAGTCCTGATCGGATTCCTGGTCATCGCCCTGCTGAATGGCACGATCCGTCCCACCAGCGTGGTGGCAGCCAAAGTCGGGCTCGCTCCCGGCACCCTGCTGACTGCCGACCTGCTCGAAGTGCGCTCGGTTCCCGCGGGCGGCGTGCCTTCGGATTCCTTCAAGGCCATCGCGGATGTCGAAGGCCAGATGCTCACGGTTGGCCGCGCACCCGGCGACTTCATCTCCAAATCCGTGGTGGGCGAATCGGCTGCCTCTGGTATCCCGTCGCAGCTCCTGCCCGGCCATGTTGCCCTGGCTGTGCGCGTCAACGCCGCATCCGGTGTGGCTGGCCTGATCCGTGAAGGCCAGACCATCACCATCATCGGGATGCTCGCCCCAGACGTGATCCAGAACGCGGGCCTGAATTCGGCTCTGCTGGGAATGCCGGTCACCAGTCAGCAGATCGTAGATCCCAATGTCCCCGCCGCAACCCCTACGCCTGTTGTCACCCCCACCCCTGCTCCGCTGCAATCCCCGCTGGTGCGCATCGCCATCACCGGTGTGAAAGTCCTGCTCGTCCCGCAATCCTTCCGTTACCAGGAACTGCCACCCGGCAGCGGTAACGACCAGATGTTCGCCTCGGCCACCACCTCGCAGTCCGCCCAATCCGGCAGTGTCATCGTTCTGGATGTGCCGCTGCAGCCGGTCGAGATCAAACCCGGCCTGATGGTCAACCCGGCCACACTGCTGGCTGCTCTGGACCAGTACGGCAAACTGTTCCTGGCCATCGAACCGGCTGGCGGCTTGCAGGCTGGCGAGATCCTGACCCTCAACCTGGGCGAGATGTACCAGGCCTTGAATGCAGGCACCCAGGTAATCCTGCCCACCCCAACTGCCACCCAGATCAAGTAGGAAGCGATGAGCGAACAACAACTCACCGTCATGCTGGCAGGCCCGGGTCACGAGGTCGTCATTTACGATTTGCTCTAGCAAATCGATGCAGCCCGCCTTCCTGCACGACGCGCGCTTCAACATCGTCGGGACTGCCCAGAACTGGGAGAACCTGCAAGACAACCTGCCCAAGCTCAAACCAGAAGTGCTCATCCTGCAAGCGGATGTCACACCCGGGCCGGATGCGCTGCAAACCCTGCTGCGCGGGCTGCTGGCCTGGGGCGGGATGGCGATGGTGGTGCTGCCCGCCTCCCTGGCGGGTTTCAAAGGCGCGATCCAGTCGATGGAAGCTGTGGTGGGCGGGGTCTACCTGGCTCCGATTTCCTGGACGGACATCGCCGGGCTGGCCTACAGCGCCGGGATCACGGCCCAGGCCAACCTTCGCAAAGTTACCCCGGCTTCGAGCTATGGCCCGGCCAGCGACTTTGGCGCAAGTTCGCAGCAGACTGTCTCACCGCTGGTCACCGGCACCAAACGCATCGCGGTACTCTCGCAAGCCGGTGGCGCGGGCGCTTCGACCATCGCCGAGAACCTGGGCTACGAACTGGCAGCGAGACTCTCGGTCAAAGCGCTGCTTTTCTCGCTGGGCATGCCGCCCGCCGCATCGGCGCACTTCAAACTGCGCTACGTCCCGAACCTGACCGAATTCTTTGAACGCCCTGGTAAACCCGCCCTGCAGGCTGCCATCCAACGCATCGAAGGCTTGGATATCCTGCTCGCCCCCGAAGACAGCGTCGAGTACGCCACAGCGGTCAAGAACTCAGCCGATGTGCGCGCGCCAAACAGCATCTACTCCAGCTTGCTGGCAGCTGAGGACGGCTCGTATGGCGCCCTGATCATGGATCTGCCTTCGGACGAATCCGAGTGGATGATCCACTCGCTGCTGTTTGCCAATGTAGCCTTGCTGGTCTACCGCCCAATCATGGCCGACCTGTTCGCCGCCCGACACACTCTCAATATGCTCAATCGCCTGGGGAAACTTCCCAGAGAAGCCACCTACCTGGTGCTGAACCAGGCCTCCGAAACCAGCAGCCTGACCCCGCGCGCTTTCCAACAGGAACTCTCGCAGGCTCTGGGCTGGGCGCCGCCCATCATCGCCGTGATCGACGCCGATCCGAATGTGCTGGCGGCCCAGGAGCAGCGCATCCCGGCAGTGCTGCGCTCCGAGAAGTTGAGCAAAGGCCTGCGCCAGATCATCGGCGCGCTCTTCCCCGGCATGGAACGCGCGGCCAGTGCACCCAAGGACGATGGGCGCTCGGTTTTCAAGCTGCCACGATTAAGGTTTGGGTAGGCGATCATGGTCCTGAGCATGTTGAACACCCAATCCGCGGACGCGGCGCTGGATGGAATCGAGCGCGACAAACTGGTCAACGAAGTCATCGACCAGATCAACGCCGAGTTTCCGCCCGCCGTGCTGACCCGCCCAACGCCCGTCGAACGCGCCAAAGTCATGGAGCATGTCATCACCCTGGTGGGCATGGCCTACCGGCGCAGAAGTTTGCGTCCCGGCCAGGCGGTCGAGCAGGAGCTGTCCGCCGAAATCTCGCGCAGACTGTTGGGTCTGGGTTTCCTGGATCTACTGCTGCCACCCGCGCGCACGGACATCTCCGAGATCACGCTTTACTCACACGGTCTCTTGCAGATCATGCGCAAGGGCGAAGTGCGTTTCGAGACCGTCGCAATGCGCCCGGAACCAGGCGAAGTCTGGCGTGTGCTGGACCGGCTGCTTGGGCCGCAGAACAAACGCCTGGACGAATCCAATCCATCCGTGAACGCCAAGCTGCCCTCCACCGAACACAACCCGGGCGGCGGGCGTATCAAGGCCCTGCACCCGGCCATCGCGCCGCCAGGCAGGATGCCATCCATCAACATCCGGTTGTACGAACAGAAGCCGGTGCTGCCCGAATGGCTGATCGAACGCCAGGCGCTGAACGCTGAAATGATGGAAGTGCTGCGGGATGCAATGCAGTCTGGGAAACGCACGTTGATTTGCGGTGGGACACGTACCGGCAAGACCACCATGCTCTCAG
>JBBRWF010000196.1:0-7749 GCA_038249405.1 Anaerolineales bacterium | reverse complement strand
CGGTATATAAATATGGAAAACAACAAAAAGAACCGACCTGAAAAGTCGGTTCTTTTTGTTGAGCCCATTAGCCCTTTTTGTAACTACTTGGTCATTCTATGGGAAGAAGAAAGTCAAGAATATTGGGTACATTATTTTTCATCGGTTTCTGGCGGCTTTTCAAATACCAATGCTTTCTCAGTTGGATGGACTTCTTTGGCAACTTCAACAGTTACTGTTGGGGGCTGCGTAGTAACGATCACAGGACTCAAGTGCCTTACATCATTTACTGCCAAAAGTTCTGCCCGATTATCTTCCACCTTGAAACGTGTTAAAGAACAATTGCTGACGGTCGTGCGCCACCAACGCCAGCGGTTTTCAGGTAGATACCATGATAGCGCAGCCGAGATCACACCAGCGTGAGCGACCACCGCCACACTCTGATCGGGATGTTTGGCTAAGATATCCAATAACACCGCTGAAACGCGTCCTTCAATCGGCCATCGAATTGACCTACCTACCCGAGCATCCAGATAATCTTCGACGGGATCGAAAATCGAAAGAATTTCCATGATCACTAATGCGGGCGTCTCGAAGAACATTACTTCCTGTACGCCTAGCCGCAACTCTGGGTCAAGCCCGATCTTTGCCCCGATGATCTTTGCGGTTTCCTGCGTGCGGCGCAGGGGGCTTGAATAAAAGCCATCAAGATGGTTTTCAGGAGCACTAAAATAGTGTCCTGTCTGGGCAGCCTGCTCCCGCCCAAGGGATGTCAGGGGTGCATGAAAGTAGTCCCCGTTTATACGCACGGCATTGCCGTGCCGGATGAGAATCAATTCTGTGCTCAATTAATATAATCTCCTGAACAATCAAACATGACTGCTGCATCGTTGATGCCTGAAAGATTACGTTCAGGAACTTCCTTGATGGGGAATATGGTTGCAGTCAGCCTAATGGTGGACGTCGTAAAGAAATGGAACTTTTTATTATTTTTGGTGCATACCTGATCTAAATCAGAATAATGAATGAACTTACTTTTTATGCTTGCACCGATTAAGATTTAGCCGTTACCACTGGTTGATGAACAAAAAAGCGTGTTTTGCCCCAGATGTAAATTTGTATATAAGCTTCCAGAGTCAGGCTGCCAAGCAAATAAGCTCCCAACACATCACTGGCCCAATGTTGTCCCAGGTAAATACGCGAGGCGCCGATCAAGACCACCAAGCCGCCAAAGAACGCCAGGAGAAAGCTGCGTTTTAAAGATGGTTTTAGCAAGCGAAAAGCCAGAAACCCCATAAAACCATAAAAGCCAATATAAAACATAACATGCCCGCTTGGGAAACTAGAATCGGTAAGTTTCGCAAAAACATTTACCAGGTTTGATGTAGGACGCGGACGCTGAATCAAATCCTTTACCATTAGATTGATCCCCGAGGAAAAGGATGCTGCTACGAGCGCCATTACAGATTCCCAGTGCAGGCCAAAACTGTAAATCAACAAAATGATCAGTGCTGTGATAACGACTAATTGGGGACCAAACCCCGGCCAGCTCACCAGAGTCATGAATGATGCAAAGAACGGAAAATTAATCAACTGGATGGCTTTTGTGATCTGAAGATCAATCGCAAAAGAAGGCATCGTTTTCACATAAAAAGTCAATACAGCAAAAGCACTCGCTATAAGGATTAGGGCTGTTTGGAACAACGCAGCCCGATATCGTCGCGCAGGAGCTGGGGCGCTTGCGGCACGCGCCGACTGATGGGCCGTCTCTTTAATCTTTTCAACAGGTACTTTGTCTGGCATTTTAGAAGTTTCCCTTTGAGCTAAAGTCTCGAATATAGTGATGCATTCCACGCGCTGGTTCTTTTCAACAGTAAAGAAAACAGGTGCAGGCAGCATTATGTTGCGGACTTTTCCCCCATCGCTGTATTAGCCGACCCGCCCATGATCGCAAGGGCACGACGGTGAACCGAGGCTGTTACTGAACCCTGATCAAGAGGTATACCGTCGGCGAGCACCGGCATGGGCGGATCGGAATGGATCGTCAGCCGCTTGACATGGTAATGTTTGATGCGGGCATCTTCTACAGCACCGCCAGTGGATTGCACCGCATAGGAGATCAGATCCAGTTTGCTCATATCTGAAAAAACGAACACATCCAAATGATTATCATTCCAGAATACCTCCGGGGAGATCTGAAAGCGTGGCCCGATATAGGGCATATTGGCAATTAACACCATGTACGCACCTATTGAGATCTTCTTACGTCCATCAAGAATCATTCGTAGGTGCGAAGGTGTGGAAGAGACAACTGTAGATAACAAATTTCCAATCTGTGTCAGATCGCCGTGCTGGATACTATCTGCAAACGGATAGATATCGGACAAGAGTCCCAATGTCGCATCTTCCAGGAACCAACGGCTGGACCGTCCGTGCTGTATCTTTCCGACATCGACCTTTAGCCGACGGCCCTTGCGTAGTAGCGCAACAGCACCCGCAATTGTGCTGGGAACGCCCAAGTTAAAGGCTAAATTGTTTCGCGTTCCAGTGGGAATAATGCCGAGAGTTGCGGAACTGTCAATCATAGCTCCTACAACGCTATCAATTGTTCCGTCACCACCTGCTACTACGATCAAGTTGGTGCCCCCTTTAATTGCGCTTCGCACCACGGATTCAATCTGGCTATCCGGATGCACCATATAAACTTCCGACAATATATTCCAGTTTTGCATCTCGGTCAGGATTTCTGTAAGCTGCGTCGATGATTCATCAGACCGTCCGGATATTTCGTTAAAGATGAGTTTTGCCCGGAGCGGGCGGTGATTGACCTTTTTTTCTGACATATTTACTTCCTTCGAGATATTTTCTCTATCCCGTTCTGTACCACAGACGTGGCGCTGACAAGAGACACAGCCAATCTCCACACATGCGAACAGGCAAATCACACAAGTACCTTATACCGCGACGAACGTGCCCCGTAGTTCTGCATGCAGCGGGCGGTGCCCGGCCAGATATGCCCTGAGCGCCTCTATGCTTCGCTCAGTGTGCTGTTGGCGATTGCGACCACCGTACTTCTGCGCGACACCTTGTTCGGTGACAAAGGCCGTGGGGTAGTAGCGTCCGAGTTGCAGCGGTTCATCACCGACAAAAACTTGCTGGATGCGTTGTCCGAGCGGATTCTCGATCTTGATATAGGCGTTGAAACCGAGGCTGCGTTTTACGTAACCACCCATCTGGTCGTACGGATCGCAGGCAAACGTTCGCTCCAGATTCTCCTCCAGCATCGTCACAATTTCCTCGCCCGTCAGCTCGATAGTTGAGATTGGCGGGTTCATCGGGATCATGTTGTAGAGGTCATTCATAGTCACCTCTCCGGGAATGATTGATGCGCCAAAGCGCCAACCATTCGAGAATGCCAATTGCGCGCCCGTGCTTTCCAGCAATGCCTGCACCAGGAAATTATCCATCGTCGATTCCAGCAGGGTCGCTCGGTTGAGCGCAGTCGCCGTTACACCCACAACCGTTGATAGTTCTTCTTGATAAGGCGCGAGCGCTTGGTGGACAAGGTCAGCTACCTCGGGATCGGGGTCTATATTGGCTTCTACCTCAATCAGTTCGTGCCGGTAGTCAACGACACGCCCTCCCTCAATTTCCAGATCCAGACGGCCCAGGAAAGAGCCGTGGCAACCCGACTGTATTATCAACGTTTTCCCCTGTAGGACTGGTTTATACAGGCGATTATGGGTGTGGCCGCTCAGGCAAACATCGATTCCCTGCACTTCTGACATCAGCTTCATATCCTGGGGAAACCCGAGGTGAGAGATGAGGACGACCAGGTCTACCTTCTCCTGAGCGCGCAGGACATTGATGATGGAAGGGAGTTCTTCTCGACCCAGTGTGAAGTAGGTCCCTGTGCTGAAGGAAGCTGGCATGGCCTTATCTACAATATTGGAGGCGATGCCCACGAGACCGATCCGTAACCCGCCAATTTCCTTCACGCTGTATGGCGGAAAGAACCGCTCCCTGGTTGCCTGATCGTAAACATTAATTGCCAGCATCGGATAGTTGAGTTCTGCTGCACGCTGCTTGAATATTTCTGGCCCATAAGCAAATTCCCAGTGGGCTGTCATTGCATCGAGACCCAATGTATTCAAGATAGGGATCAAAGCCTCTCCCTGCGTCTTCAGGGCAGGATACGTGCCATGCAGCGTATCACCGCAGTCACAAAACAGAACATGATCCTGCTTTTCAGCCCGAATCTCCTTGACGATTGCGGCAATGCGGGCATGCCCTCCCGCAGGGCGATAGACTGCCTGACCACCCTGCCAGAACATCTCCTGGTGCAGATCAAAATAGGCATGACTATCGTTCAGTTGAATGATAGTCAGCGACGTTCTATTTTCCATTTTCTATACTCCTTTCATTGCAGCGTAATCCATAATGCCAGTGCGGCAACGATCAATAGCACCGCCGTCATGAGCAACAAGGCACGAAGCGAATTCTTCGAGGGACCTTCTTGCTTCAATCTCGAGCATGTGCGCCGGTAGTCAATGATGGCGTAAATAAAGATGCTTGCTCCCCATATCACGAGAAGCGCGCCCATAACATGCGCGACAACTTGGTGTTCAAAACTTTTGAATGTGAGCACGCGTGCGACCGCTAAGCCGCCGCCGACTCCCGCTAAACCGGTCCGAATCCAGGCGGAGAATGTCCGGTCGGCTGCCAGTAACGTCCGTTCCGAGGCAAGCTCTTCATGTCTAAAATTCTCTTGCATTGCTTCTCCTGTTCGTATGCTGGTGCAGGATATGGCTGCCGACCAGTACATCCCATTCATTTATAGCATTTGACTAAAGGCTAGAGAAACCACATATCCATCCACCAGGATTAAGAAAACCGCCAGAGTGATCATGATCCCATTGACAACCCGGGTAGCCGATGGTTTTTCTGAAGGTCTCTTGAGCAAACCTATGCAGCCTGCTCCAAGAGGCAATAGAGACAGGACACCTAAAAAAAGAAAATCCACTGGGTAATTGCGGGATGTCAACAACGGAAAGAATAAGAAGAATAATGTTGCAAAGAGAAATGACGCCGCTATTAAAATGAAGCCAAAACTCCGTCCCTTTTGAGCCACCCATGTCATCTTTCTGCCCAATCGGTCTGATTCCATGTCCGGCAATTCGACAGTAAGAATAAACGCCAAGCCATACAGCATCAAGGGTATGAAAAAAAGAAATCCATCCTGATTGATCTGCCCACTTGTAACCAAATATCCAAATCCCGGGATTAGTAGTCCGATGGAAAAGATCATCGACAATTCTCCCAGACCTCGATAAACAAGTTTTAAGGGTGGCGCAGTGTAAAACCAACCTAATAGATTGCCCAAAATAGTGAAACCCAGGAACCAGATCGGAAACGAATAGATAATTCGAAATGCAATTCCAAGCACTAGAGAGATCAAGATCAAGGCTATGGCAATCCACAGGGCGGGTTTTCTCAATCCAGGATGATTTACCAGAATACCGCTGCCTCCGCTGAAGAGGGTCGGTTTATCGTACTTGTCCACTTCCACATCAAAGTAGTCATTGCTGTAGGAAATGGATAGGTGGGCTGGCATAAGCACCAGGTAGCCAAAGAGTATCCTTGACAGGGAAAAAGGAGCTCCTAATAAAATTGCCCACGAAGCCCCAAAGACAAAAAGGGCAAGTCCGGAAATTAAGAACTGCGGTCGAGCAATCTGTAATAGTTTAATCATTTGAGATCCTTTCATGATCACCAGACATCGAAATCGGCAATTGCGAGACATATCCCAGCGTTCAGCCAGATTTTTATTCCGTTGTTTTATCGTCGAAGCGTTCGTTGTCCTTTTCCGCTTCGGCGCGTGTATGGTGGACAACGCTTTCACGATGATTCGGCGGCGCATAGAGCGTATAGAGCTTGAGTAGAACATTGCCGGCATTGACAATAAGGAATGGGCAACTCACAGCGATATAAAACTGCATCGTTGTGAGTTGCCTGGCTTGTGGCAGATCTTGCCCAAATTGAAGTGCGTTTGACCGGGCAGAACAAGTTCGCTGGAACTGGCAGTTATGCCAATGTTCGAACCAACTTTTCCCGATCCCATTGGCGTGTCTTTGCCGCGGCAATAAATGCGTCTGTGGCGTTGGTATCCACGACGCCCACGTCTTTCCCTACATTTGCCGCTTTCAAAAGCATCTGGCCACCTTTGTCGGCAGCGATTGCCTTGAGATGACCGAAGGCATCGCGCACAAAATCGATCGCGGCACTTTCCATCAACAGTTTTTTTGCGCCTTTGTCGGAGAGGATGACAGCAACTGCATCGAACAGCACGGAGGGAGTACCTGCCAGTTGCCCGTCTGCCGCCAGCATCGAGCCATCGGCAAGCTTTGTGCCGCCCACTTTGGGTGCGATGATCTTCACGGCAGCACCCGCATCGGTCGCGGCTTTTTTAATCTTCTTGATGAGGGCTCCGTCTGAACCATCTGCAATCAGAATGCCAACTGCGCGCCCCTTAAGTGTGTTCTTCATCTTGCCGATGATTTGCAATGCAGGCGATGGCTTCATCTCCTTCACTGGCATAGCAGCTACCGGCGCAGCAGGAATTTTTTCGAACGCCAAACCCGTTGCAACCCGCTTGGCGAGATCTTCGTTGATATAGCGCAAATGTCCGACCATAGCCTCACGAATGTGGACATGGTCGACCTTGGATAGCTCAAACACCAACGCTGAGGCGATGTGCGCCTGTTCATACGCAGTTTGACTGAGATAGAACTGGCGAGCCTGGCTGTAGTGGTCGGCGAAGCGCTCGGCACGGATGCGGCCTTTCTCGCCGGTTTCAGTAACCACTGCGCTATAAAAGCCGTTGGTTGGCGTTTCGCGTGGCGAGTTTTCAGACAGGGAATTGGGCTCGTAGGAAACCCTTCCTACCGGCTGTTCCATCTGCATATGTCCATCGCGCTGGTGGTTGTCAAATGGGCATTTGGGCGCATTGATCGGGATCTGGTGGAAATTGGGGGAACCCAGGCGCGAAAGCTGCGTGTCCAGATAGGAGAATAAACGGCCTTGCAAAAGTGGATCATTCGAGAAATCGATGCCTGGCACGATATTCGCAGGGCAATACGCCACCTGTTCGGTTTCAGCGAAGAAATTATCCGGCCAACGATCTAATACCATGCGCCCAATCACTTTCAATGGCACCAGTTCTTCAGGGATAAGCTTGGATGCATCGAGATGATCGAACGGAAATTTGTCCGCTTGCTCCTGGGTGAAAAGCTGGACTGCGAATTCCCATTCGGGAAAATTGCCGGCTGAGATGGCCTCGAACATATCACGGCGGTGGAAGTCTTGATCAGCCCCGGAAATCTTGACGGTCTCATCCCAAATAGTGGACTGCAAGCCGAGTTTGGGGCGCCAGTGAAATTTGACAAAGGTTGATTCGCCGGCGGTGTTAATCAGCCGGAAGCTATGGATACCAAAACCCTCGATCATCCGCAGCGAACGCGGTAATGTGCGATCAGACATGATCCACATGACCATGTGCATGGATTCGGGCGTGAGTGAAATGTAATCCCAGAATGTATCGTGCGCGGTTGCCGATTGAGGAAAGCCTCGGTCGGGCTCCATTTTTACCGCATGAATCAGGTCGGGGAATTTGATGGCATCCTGGATGAAGAAAACCGGGATGTTGTTGCCAACCAGATCCCAGTTGCCTTCTTTGGTATAAAACTTAACGGCAAACCCACGTACGTCGCG
>JBBRWF010000195.1:0-7764 GCA_038249405.1 Anaerolineales bacterium | reverse complement strand
CCTTTGACGGTTCCAATCGCGACCTTACCAGCAGATTTAACATCACTGCTCAACAGATGAGGCTTCAGCAAGCCCAACCCAGCCTGCATGGCGCGCGCCGCAATCAACATTTCGGGCACAAAGTAGTCGCCTTCTTCAAACAGTCTGCCAACTTCTTTCATGGCAGCGATCATGCCTTCGGCAAGAATTTGTCCCGCATCGAGTCCCGCATCCAGGGCAGCCTGAACGCCATCTTTGGTAGCAGATACATCGCCTTCCAGTATAGCATTGTAAATTGCTGAAATATTTTCTCTCATGTTCATAGTCCTTTGTGGTCAAAGCCAAGCATATATAGTCTTTGTGGTTGCCCGATTTTAAAATGCTGTTATTTAGACCGGGTAGCTTCGAAACTGGCGTACGGTGTCATACATAGCAAGTAAATTTTCCACAGGTACCTTGGCCTGTACATTATGGATGGGGTTGAAGACATAACCGCCGCCTTTTCCAAAGATTGCCAGGCGTTCACGCACCATTTGGCGGACGTCATCTGCTGTACCAAACGGCAACACATGCTGTGTATCCACACCGCCGCCCCAGAAGGTCAGGTCAGCTCCAAAGCGGTCTTTAAGCACCTGCGGATCCATATCCTTCGCCGAGGTCTGTACCGGGTTGAGAATATCGAAACCGGAATCGATGATATCGGGGATAAGCGGCAGAATGGAACCGCAGCAGTGCATAAATGTTTTCCATTGCGTATTGGAATGGATCCAATCATTGACGCGCCGGTAATGCGGTTTATACAGATTTCGGTACGATTTGGGCGAGATAAACGGCCCATATTGCGCGCCAAAATCGGTGCCGCTCAGCCATACAACCGATATTCGATCTCCCACAGCCTCATAAACCCGCGGCAGGTTTTGCAAAGCGATTTCACACTGCTGTTCAAATATCTGGTAAATAAACTTCTGGCGCGAAACAGTGCTGATATACCACTCTTCAATTCCACGAATGCCTTTCGGTTCCTTTAACATGGGACCAGGAACCAGGGCAATATCGCCAAAACCTGTGCCTGGGAACACCATCATGATAGCTTTGTCAGTTTGTTCATAAAGACGCCGCGACTCGGATTGTAAATGGCTGATATCATCTTCCGAGATGGGACCGAACTCTTCCAGGTTATCTTCAAGTCGCAGCTCGGTATCCTGCTGAACGGGTTCCCCGCGTGACAGGGAGTCAAAATAAAAGCCACCGGCTGGCATCTTGGCAGATGGAGGATAAGAGCGGTCACCACATGCGTAGACATATAAATTGCCATCGGCGCTCAACACTGTATCAAAGTTTTCTGGAACGAGAACCGGGGTACCCCCAAAAGTTGTCCAGGGCTTCCAACCTTCGGCCTTAAAGCCGAACAACGTTCCGGTTGTCCCCAAACTAACAACGTCCCCGCCAATGGCATTCAACAAATCCAGCTTGATTTCACCCAACATTTGGTAGGGTTCAATCACTTTTACCGGAGTGCCAGGCGCATCCAGTCCCAATGTCTGCCGCAGAAGGTAGACAGTATCAACATGCATTCCTGTTTGCCCGCATCCTCCAAGATCAAGGGGAACCATATCCGGTTCAGAATGATTTAATGCAAGAGTAATCCGTTCCCTCGAATTCATAGACAATTCCTCCGTTCTAATACCTTCTTTTATTTATTATTATTTGAATTTAGACACTCAAGCAATCTTGAGCCAGCGCTGTAAAAGTACTGCCAGAATGAGCAAAAGACCTTTTGCAATGAATTGATAAAACTGCGAAACATTCAACAGGATCATGCCATTTTGCAGCACCCCCAAAACAATCACGCCCAATATGGCCCCAAAAATAGTGCCTTTTCCGCCCGATAGAACGATACCACCGAGAGCCGCTGCTGTAATAGTATCCAGTTCCAGACCTACGCCAGCATTTGGCTGACCTGCATTGGAACGAGCTGTCAAAATAACCGATGCCAATCCAGCGATAACCCCACTAAGTACAAAGATACTCATCTTATATTTATCAACATTAATTCCACCCAGACGGGCCGCGATGACATTGCCACCCAGAACAAATATTTTTCGCCCAACATCTGTATAGGTGAGAAAAATGTGGAATGCAATGGCCGTCACACCAAAGATCACCACCGGTATTGGGATACCGAGCACTACACCAGAGCCAATTTTGTTGAAAGCCTTGCTCATCGTACCAATTGGAGCTCCTTTTGTCAGGATAAAGGCTGCCCCGCGAAACACTGCCAATGTTCCCAGGGTGGCAATTACTGGTTCAATCTTATTTATGGTGATCAGAAAACCATTAACCAATCCCAGTAAGCCACCAATCACAAGCCCGGCGGCAATGCCAATAAACAAGTTGTCATTCGACTGCATTGACAGGCCAATGCAAATTGAAACAAGACCCACAATCGAACCAACCGAAAGATCCATGCCTCCTGCGATAATCACTACCGCTTGGGCGAGCGTTACCAACCCAATCATGGTTACCGCCTGACCAATATTTAGCAGGTTTTTTGGCAGGAAGAACACATTTGGTTTTTGAACACCGATAATCACCACCAGGATGAACAGTGCGATTATGAGAGCCAGGTTCAGGGGATCTACACGTTTAAGAAATGAAAAAGATGAGTTTTTCTTAGATTCTTCCACAATTAACTCCTCAACGAATTGAACGTCAGGTTAATTTCCCACGTATTTGTATCGCCCGGCTTCAACACAGACAGACGTCGATTGTTCCAGGCCAGAGTTATGTCATCAAAAAAACCACTGGATGGTTCGAATGCCACCGAAGCGGCCTGGTTCAGCGCGCCTTCATCAATCCACACCCCAAAGTAGGGGATTGATACGGTGTCCCAGGTCATGAGCAAGTTAGTGTCGCTCTCAGGATCGCTGAGGGCAGCCCAGGAAACTTCCTGGTCAGGCAGGATATAAAACTTGCGGCCTGTTTTGAGCTGTGTTGAACGCACTACATCCTGCCGAATAATCTTGCCATTCGAGCCAACCTTGACTGGCCAGGGGTTGATCGTACCGATTGGGCCCCATTCCTCGCCCCATTCCAAGGGCAAAACATTGGTCACCTCCCGCACTTCCGGAGGCAGTAGTATACGGCAACCAGGAGCACAGGCAAACTGAGGGTGTGCTGCCCATAGGTAAAAAAGATCATCATCACACAAATTGGTCAATTCATAACTCAAGCACACATCGTGATCGCCTGCCAGGGTTACGCTGCGTGCCAGTCGATAGGGAAGCGCCTTACCTTGCACAGTCAGGTAAACCTGGCCGACAGTGTCTTCCACAGACCATGGCATGGTCCAGACCTCGCCGTGGTCGGGTAATGCGACATCGCTGAATTTTCCCGGCACTGGATAATTCCCGGCCAGGATGGTTGGAAACATTTCGTCCCATCCGCCGGAAGTGTTGGAGTTGAAATCAGCCCCATAGGCTAAACGTTGGTAAGAATGAGACTGATCCGGCGATAGCAGCCACTCACGATCGCAAGATTTATCAAACAATGATACGATGCGACCACCCGTTTTAGGCACAAGCACAACGCGTACTCCAGAGTTTTCCAGTGACAAAGCATCGAAGCCATGCCAATTGATATTTCGAATAGCGGTTTGCATGGCTATTTTCTCGCTTTTAAGCGCCAATTTTGAATTAAGACAGCAATGATCAGAAGCAGACCGCGAGCGACACGTTGGTAGAAAGTCGGTATATTTAGCAAAATCATCCCATTGTTGAGCGTGCCTATGATCAAAATACCCAGCACCACCCCGACAACACTGCCTTTTCCGCCTTTCATCGAAACTCCGCCAAGTATTGCAGCTGTAATCGCTTGCAACGCAAGCTCGTCAGATCCGGAGATCGGCTGGCCAGACTGTGTGCGAGCTGTGTACATCACGGCTGCCAGAGCTGCCACTAAACCAGCCAGCGTATACATGGCCAGTTTGGTAAGATCAATATGAATACCAGCAAGGCGGGCAGTGATAGGGTTGGCGCCGATGGCAAAGATGTTACGGCCCAGAATGGTGTTTTCCAGGAAAAAATGAAAAGCAAAAATGGAAAGAATCAGCACAATAATCGATATGGGAATTCCCATGATTCCAGTATTCCCAATGGCATTAAATGCATTATTGCGCACATTCACAGCGTATCCATCGCCAGTGATCAACAAAGCCACACCGCGATATGCTGATAAGGTGCCCAGCGTTACAATTATCGGGTCGATTTTGCCTCTAGTCACAATCAGACCATTAATCGACCCAGCCAGCAAGCCCACAGCTAAAGCGACCAGGATGCCGGCAAACGCACCGAGAGCGTTATTCGGTGCGCTCAACATTGCTACACCAGCCGCCGCTGAACACATACCCACGATCGTGCCAATCGAAATGTCCAATCCTCCCATGATCATGACCACCATTTGAGCCAGGGCAGTCAGTCCCACCAGGGTGATACTTTCACCTATACTGAGCATATTGACGGTTGTGAAGAAAGCGCCTGGCTCACGCATGCCGATCACGGTCACCAGGACCACCAGGGCAATTACCAGTCCGAATATCTGGGGATCAATGGCTGCCAGCCAACCGCCGTATTTGCTCGCGGTATTCAAGGTTACCTTTGCCGAATTGGTTTCGACGCTTGTTTCTTTCATAATCTATCAGTCCTCAATTCAAATGCTCTGTCATCGCCAACCGCAGAACTGATTCCTCTGTGGCCTGGCTGGCCGGCATTTCACCGGTGATGCGCCCGTTTTGCATCACAATGATGCGATCGCTAACACCCAAAACTTCAGGTAATTCAGAAGAGATGAAAATAACACCAATCCCCTGGGCGGCCATTTCTCCAATAAGTTTGTAGATTTCAGCTTTAGCACCGACATCAATGCCGCGAGTCGGCTCATCGAGGATTAATAGTTTGGGACGTCGTGCCAACCAACGAGCCAGTACCACTTTCTGCTGGTTGCCACCACTCAATTTACCCACTTCTTGCTCCATGCTGGGCGTCTTTATTCGCAGGCGATCGATCAGATCGGTGACTGTTTTCTTTTCATCTGCCTGACGAACAAAACGCAACCGAGACAGGGTCTTCAAAATAACCAAGGTGACATTTTCGCGTACACTACGTAACAACACCAGTCCCTCACGCTTGCGATCTTCAGGACTGAGACCAATCCCTACCCGAATTGCATCCTTCGGGCTGCGCACTTCGATTTGCTTTCCATCCAGGAATACTTTTCCAGAGATCAATTTGGCTTCACCAAATAACGCCTTGGCCACGTCTGTTCGCCCGGCACCGATCAGTCCGGCAAACCCTAATACTTCCCCGCGATGCACATCAAAGCTTATATCGTGAACACGATCTGTGTTGATTTGCTCAACTTTCAGAACTACTTCCGGTTGGATATGTGATTGATGTTCAAATCTCCGCACCAGGTCGCGCCCAACCATCAAGTTAACCAATTCACTTTCGGTAGTATCGGAACAGCGTTTAACCGCAATTAAACATCCGTCACGCATGATTGCGATGCGATCAGCAAGCTTTAGAATTTCGGGCAAACGGTGGGATACATAAATGATACCCACCCCTGATTTGCGAAATTGTTCAACGATGTTAAATAAATGCGAAGAGTCATCCTCGCTTAAAGAAGATGTAGGTTCATCCAGAGCCAGCACTTTGACATTTGACTTGATGGCGCGCGCAATTTCGATAATCTGACGTTGGGCGGTGCTTAACTGGCTGGCACGGGTGCGAGGTGAGAGCACTGCACCTACTCCCAGTCTATCCAGGCTGGCCTGGGCGTTGACATACAATGTTTTCCAATCTACCACCGATCCAAATCGGCGCGGAAGCTCGCCCACAAAGATGTTCTCAGCCACAGACTGGTCTGCTAAAATCTCCGGCTCCTGATAAATTACGCGCACCCCGGCTGCATGCGATGCTGCCGGAGTGGTGAAGGCCACCACTTCCCCAGCAAACTCCATGCTGCCGTGATCGGCCTGATAGTCGCCGCTCAATAATCGCAGCAAAGTGGATTTCCCAGCACCATTTTCACCTACCAACGCCAGTACCTCGCCAGGATATAATTTCAGACTAACATCATCCAAAGCTCGCACGCCGGGGAACAGCTTGCTGACAGATTTGAATTCAAAGATAGGTTTGGGGATCGAAAGTTGTTCATCCATAATGAATTTACTCTTTTGCGAGGTGTTTGTCGTCTTTAATTATCCTAAAAGGATATGCACTCGAATTGTGTTGTTGCATGTTGGCCCTGAGGGTTTTACCCCTCAGGGCCAGGAGTGAGTGAGATTACTTTTGGCCGGTTAATTCTTTCCAGTTATCTGCAGTCATTACGGCAGCAGGTACAAAGGTCACAGCAGGAATGGGCGTGCCTTTGGTCAGGAAATCGTAGAGTTCTTGAACGGCTGTGGCACCATGAACTGCAGCCTGAGCCAGTAAGGAAGCGCGCAAACCAGTTGGCTCGCCTTTCTTGAATTCTTCGGCAGCCAGTTGGCCATTGATACCCACGCCAATCACGTTCTTGGCATCAACACCAGCATTCTGCAAAGCACGCCAGGCACCCAAGACACCATCATCATTGCATGAGTACAGCAACCAGTTGGTTACATCGGGGTTGGCCGTGATGATCGGCGACATGGCATCCATACCGCTGTTGGCAGTGTTGTCATACGGCAGGTGAATGATCTGGTCTTCTTTGATGATCCCCAGTTCTGTCAGTTTCTTGGTTGCGTTGTTCGTACGCATATTGCAAACTTCCAGATCTTGATCTTCCACACTGACTGCCTTGAGCACCATGCCACTCTTCTTGTCCCAGCCTTCTTTCTTGAAGAAGTCTGCGATCAATTCGCCCACCTTCAAGCCAGCCGAGCCAGCATCAAAACCAACGAATGGAGCGGCCTTGCCTGTGCTATCCAAAATATTGTCGTCCACCGCAATAATCGTAATGCCGGCCTTCTGCGCTTTCTCTATCACCGCCGGGCCAATCTTCGTGTCTGGCACCACGATCACGATGCCTTTGACACCCTTACCGATGTAAGTATCGATGGCTGTCATGGCCATGTTGGAGTCGAACTGCACATCCTGGTTGGAAAACTCAATTCCCAGTTCATCCGCCTTGGCTTTCGCACCGGCAACTTCATCCACAAACCAAGGGTTATCACCCATCTTGTTGATGTAGGCAATCGCAATCTTATCCCCTGCCGCTACGACTGGTTTTTTGGTTGCTACCTGGCCGGTTAATTCCGCCCAGTTATCTGCTGTCATTACAGCAGCAGGCACAAAGGTCACAGCGGGAATGGGTGTGCCTTTGGTCAGGAAATCGTAGATTTCTTGAACGGCTGTAGCACCATGAACTGCAGCCTGAGCCTGTAAGGAAGCGCGCAAACCAGTTGGCTCGCCTTTCTTGAACTCTTCGGCAGCCAGTTGGCCGTTGATACCCACGCCAATCACGTTCTTCGCATCAACACCAGCATTCTGCAAAGCACGCCAGGCACCCAACACACCATCATCATTGCATGAGTACAGCAACCAGTTGGTCACATCGGGGTTGGCCGTGATGATCGGCGACATGGCATCCATACCGCTGTTGGCAGTGTTGTCATACGGCAGATGAATGATCTGGTCTTCTTTGATGATCCCCAGTTCTGTCAGTTTCTTGGTTGCGTTGTTCGTACGCATATTGCAAACTTCCAGATCTTGATCTTCCACACTGACTGCCTTGAGCACCATG
>JBBRWF010000194.1:0-7857 GCA_038249405.1 Anaerolineales bacterium | reverse complement strand
TGCGTCTCCCAACACAGAATACATCGTCCCGGTTGATTTTGTAACCGAAACGATCGCCGGGCCCGTAGCTCAGTGGCAGAGCGCGCGGCTCATAACCGCTTGTTTGCTGGTTCGAACCCAGCGGGGCCCATATTTCCCAATTTTGTCACAGTGCAATTAATCTTTTTACGAGGGTAATCATGGAAAACATCTTATTATCTTGCCCATCTTGTGGTTCAAATCTAGAAGTTACACAAGATATTGAACGTTTTACTTGTGGATATTGTGGAAAACAGCTTTTAGTTAATAGAGGAAGAGGGATTGTTTCTATCAAACCCTTGGTAGAAAAATGGTACATTGGGATTTTCCGTGGAAGAGGAGATTGGTGGGGGTTGTTTTGGCGCTTCGTGCCAAAACAACCCCCACCGCTTCTACCCACCACGGCAATTCCCAGAGACCCAGAAAAATTGGAAAGCATTGGTGGGGCAGTTGATCGCACAGCGTCAGAATTAGATATCAAACGGTTAAAAGAAGAAATAATAGACGTTGAGGCTTCGATGAAAGATGCAAATTCAAGTAAATCCTTCTTAAAGCGATTTTTAGCAATTGGGATATTCGGTGTTTTTGTGGGTTTGTATGGGTTTGTTTTTAGTGCTAATAATCCGAATACCTCAGCTTTTCTTTGTGGAGCCCTTCCTCTTGTTCTTTCAGGAGTATTGCTATATTATACTTATTGGGCTGATAGGGCATGGAATAAGGAAATAACTTCACTTCAAAGAAAGCTAAACGATAAGAAAGGGCAGTTAAAGTTGAGGTAGGGATAGCCCTTGCGGGCCACTCCTACCTCAACATAAAGGCTGGACCTCAGTTTTCAGTAACAAGAATTGGAAAAGTCATCAGCTTGCAGGTAGAGTCATTGATTCAGCCTTTGCCAAAAGAGTCGTCATCGGCAAATTGTTTGATCCAAAACCGGTAATTGCTGCACGTGCAATGGCCTTCCGTTCAGCCACAGGACCTTGAACATACACTTTGCTCAGAGAAAAACCAATTACATTGGCTTCGGCATCCAATAAAATATCCTCAACTGTTCCTAAATGGGTGCCGCCCTCTGATTGAATTTCCCTACCTCGAAATTCACTGGCGAGAAGGAAGTTTTCAGAATCCGGAATATCAGACTTTTCCTTGATTTTATCCGAGCTGGAAACCAACCAGGCGTCAATACCATAAACCTGGATTGAGGAACGTTCAATACAAAATGAATTTCGATTAAAAAGTCCTTCAGATCCAAGGAACACCGCAACCACTTTGTTTACCTCACGATCGAGATAAAGATCTTTTATCTCACCTAATTTCATTCCGTTGGTTAAACTTATGAGAAGTTTATTTTGATGATCTTTAGCTGTGGACATTTTTATCTCCTTTGGATTGCCATTTGCTCATTCTTAAGAAATAGACAAAATAATTCTATCATTAAAATTACTTAAATTATCAATTTTTATTAGATCCATTTTAATTTTTCAGAAAACTTAAAGTTAAACCTTGTTTCCCGGAAATTGGACAATTGCAATGGTTTGAGAGGCAACCGTGATTTTTGCGGCAGAAAATTCATCCAATATTTTCCGACTGACTTCGCTGCGGAAGGAACGCCGGATATCGATACCCACTGGATACACCAGGCCTAACTCGATCCAGTTATCCGTCAACCGGACGTAAGTCCGGGCATCTAAGGGAGTGATCTTGATCGCAAACTCATGCCGGGCCTGGCGGCGTTGTTCTTGGGCTTTGGGTAACAAGGCCTGATAATTGGGATTGTCCAGCACCACATTGGTCATAATTTTGATGGCTTGCTGCCAATTGGCCTCATATGGTACCGGGATCGTGATTTCATCCCATATATAGGAAAGATGCCTGGAATAATTAAAGAGCGGTTCTTTGAAAATATGGGCGTTGGATACAGTGACGATCCTGCCAGTATTATGGTCTCCGCCAAGCCAATTTCCGATTTCCATGAGTTTTGTCCGTAGAACCCCGATATCGACCACATCTCCCCGAATGCCGCCGGTCTCGATCCGGTCTCCAATTTCAAATGGCCGCCCAGTCACAATCGTAATCCATCCAGCAAAGCTGCCAATCACCTCTTGTAAAGCAAAGGCCAGCCCTGCCCCCATTATCCCAAGGGCAACTGATAAATCCCCAATGCGTTGGACCCAAACTCCGAGGATGAACACGACCCCCAGAACGTTTATCAATGAATCGATCGTCTTATTAATTGTAAAAATATAAGGGTTTCCCGATTTGAAACGATTCTTTATCAGCAGCCTGAGCAAGTTGCGCGATGCTAAAGCGAATAAAATGATCGCTACCGTTGAGATCAGCTTCCGGTATACTTCGTTCGCCCAAATTTCCGTAAACCATTCAATCATGAAAAAGATCCCTCCTAGAAGAAGCAGCGAAGCATTTTGATAGTTATGATTTGGATAAAAATAGAGCCCCGATCAGAAAAACCATGTTGGCTCCTCCGAAAATAAAAAATAGTACAAGGAAAATAAAGGCTGCTGCTCTATTTAACCAACGCTTTGAACGCGACATCAATGCAGTTGAGAGCAAACCCAGGAAGGTGATTTTCGAATGTTGTTGATACTGCTCTAGAAGTTCCTGGTGCTGGGTTGTTAACGCCGTCATTTTCCCATTTGAGGCTGCCTGTACTTCGGTTATTACTGACAACTCACTGGTCTCTTTAGATAAAATTGCTTGCAATGTTGACACGTGAGTAGATTGGGCTAACTTTGCTTCGTTTTCTTTTTCAGCAAACTGCCTGTCATATTTTTGCTCAATAATGGTTCGCTCATCTATCGGCAGTGACGTTGGTTGGCTCAAAACCAGTTTATTCTCTTCAGACTCCCGCCATCTTAGCAAGCTGAGCGTTTTGGCTTCGCCAAAGCCAGAAATTCCTTGAATTGTCATTTGTGAAACGTCAAAGGCGGTCAGAATTCCGTTGGCAGTTAATTTCTCCGTTAAAAAGTCGCCGATCCCCGGCACCAGGGCAGGATCTAATTGGAGCCCTTTTAAGCCATTTTCCAAGTGTGCTTTTTGGATTCTTGAGAGCTCAGAAAACAATTCTTGTTTTTTTAAACTGACTATATTTTTGACTTCGTCTTGAATCCTGTTACTTAGGTTTCTGTAATTCTCTTGTTCTGCTTCCTGGTTTTCCCGAGATTGGCTTTGGATTGTTTCTTTTTTAATTTTATTTTCACTGATTGCCTCCTGCGTATTGGCCAAATCCTTCTCGTTTTGAAAAATCTGACTCTTCAAATGATATTTTTCTTTGACTTCGGGCTGGCGCAGGTATGTGAACCATAGAATGGTAATGGTAATTAAAAATAATATAATAGCGATTGAGGCAAGCAGCTCAATATACCTCAGGATGGATTTTCCTCCAAAATAAAATATCACTCCTGAAAGCAAGGCAATCACAAATTGTATCAGCAGAACCCCCAAAAATAGCCCTTTTATTCTGGGCATGGATTGACTAAAGGATACTGGTTGCATCTCATACCTCAGCTTTTATCGCATGGCAAGGACGTAGAGTTGATATATATGATTCGTTATTACAGAATTTTATACCTTATTTGGCAGTACCGCATAACTTGCTATGGCGAGCCTAACGAAAGGTTGGCCCAGTTTTGTTCGAGGCGGTTGAGTTGGGCTTGAGATTGTTTGGCAGAACGAGAATGGAGTCTGAAACGATTACGGTGTTGGATGACACGTTGGCGTTCCAAAATGAAATCTCGTGTCGCCACAGTAGACAAAGCCTGGATGGTGGCTTGCACAGAGAGTGGGTGAGGAAGCAATTCCCAGGCTCCTTCACGCAGCAAAATACGACGGGTGAGGCCTTTCTGACCTGTGGTACGCAGCAAGCGTCGGTTGAGGTCGCGGAAACCACTTTCACAGCCATTGTTGGTGCGAGGCAGGCCAGGGATATCGTAGGAATGGAACAAACCAGGAGCATAATGGTCGGTGGTACGTTGGATCGTCTCGAAGAAACCGTGCAACTGAGGATGATCCTGGCTGGCAGTGTCGGCCTGGGCGAGAACCTGTTCCAGTTCTTGCTGAACTTGGGCACCGGATCGGATGGGTTTGTTTTCCGGATCGAGGCAGTTGGCGATCTGGTGCAACCAGTTTGCGGCTTGGCACAGTGGAAAATACTCCGAACGAGTCGTTTGCAGGGCTGTACTCAGACCCTGTTGCAAGATCACCAATTGCGGGTCAGACTGTTTGTCGATCAAACGTGTCAAGCAGTCCTGGACTTCCGTCAAGCGTTCAAACATTTCGATGCCTGCCAGACGAAACGGGGGACGACCTTTCAAGGTCAGCAGATAACGTACCCGTCGGCAAAGATCGCGCACGATGTCCGCACGCGCTTGTGCAATACCTTCAGGAGCCATTGGGGATGGAAGGTTGGGGCGCGGCTCTTCAATGGGCGAAGGCAGCACCCCGGTTACTGTCAAAACACCCTGCGCTTCCTCTTTCTCCTGACGGATCAGCGGGCCAACGGCAGCTCTGACGACTTGGCGCAAGTCGACTTTCATGACCTCGTCGGCTTCTGCCAGGGGTGCGACGGCATTGTTGAGATAGTGGATTTGGCAAAAAGTATGTTTCGCCTGGGGAAAGACTGAGAGTGTAAGGAACTCTGTGTAAACGGGTTGAATATTATAAACTCAAGCGGTCCTCAAAACGGATCACTAATTGGTTGAGAATTGTAGCCCAGTTGAAGATGGGCATAGTCCATTTCTTGGTGATGTCACGAGTGACCAAGAAAAGCAGTTTGCGGACCGCCTCGCCATTTGGGAAGCCTCCTTTAGTTTTGATCACTTTGCGAATTTGGCGATTGTAGCCCTCAACGGTGTTGGTCGTATAGATCAAGCGGCGGATCTCCGCCGGATAATCGAAGTAAGTGACCAGATCTTCCCAGTTGTTTTCCCAGGAGCGGACGGCCACGGCATACTTGCTGCGCCACTGGTCGCCGAGCTTGACCAGGTTGGTTTCGGCTGCCTCTCGGGTGGGAGCCTGGTAGACCTTTTTCAGATCGGCCATAAAGGCTTTGCGATCCGTCCAGGACACATATTTCAGGCTGTTGCGAATTTGATGGATCACACAGCGCTGGATCTGGGTTTGGGGAAATACGGCCAGGACCGCTTCCTTGAAACCGCTCAAGCCATCCATGCAGGCAATCAAGATATCCTTTACCCCGCGGCTTTGCAGGTCGCTGATCACACTCAGCCAGAAATTGGCCGTTTCTGCACCACTCCCGATCCAATGCCCTAACACGTCCCGATGTCCCTCCACATCCACGCCCAGAACTACATAGACCGCGATTTTATCGACTTTCCCATTCTGGCGCAGGTTGATGTAAATGGCATCCAGGTAAATGAGCGCATAAATCGCTGCCAGCGGACGGCTCTGCCAGGCTTCTACCAGCCCCCATACCTTGTCGGTAACCGCACTGATCGTGGCAGGGGATACTTCCATCCCATATAACTCTTGTAGGGTCTCCTGGACATCTCGTACCGATAGACCTTTCGCATACATCCCGATAATCTTGTCTTCCAACTCGTTGGTGTTGGCAGTGTGCTTTTTGATGATCTGCGGCTCAAACTCACCGTTTCGATCTCGAGATACCTGGATCGTCACTTCTCCATTCGAGCTGCGCAGTCTCTTGGGATAACTCCCGTTGCGACTGTCTCCTGAGTTGCGCCCTTTGACTTCGTAGGGTTCATACCCCAGTTGCTCACTCAATTCGGCTTCCAGCATCTCTTCCATCGTTTTGGCAAACAGCCGCGCAAAGATGCCGTCCCTGCCAAAAAAATCATCCATCGATTTCGCTGTATTCAGTTCCCTCTGGACTTCTTCCCCTGAGGGCATCATCTCCTCGATCTTTCGCCGTTCTACTTTCTTCCCGGTCATTGTGCTTCCTCCTAAACAGTCTACCTATTATACGGGTTCCCGTTTACACACATTTCCGGACACTCTCGAAAGACTTCAGCAATCGCCGGTACCAGGCCACGCTGCTTGTCGCTCATCACTGCCAACACCGCCAATCCCAGATCAGCGATCGGTTGCAGAAAATGTACAAAGGCACTTTGATCCTGTTGGCTCATCCAACCACTGCGCAAGATCAACCCCGTTTGCACTTCCCGCACCACCCACAACTGGGGTTCGCCTCCCTCCGGCGCCAATCCGTCCAATTCCAAGATCAGCCCTCCCAGCAACGCCACGGCTTGCAACCGTTCCCACTCTTGTCGTGCATGACACGCCAACAATGGCAAGTAGCGCTGATGGTACAGAACACGCACTTGCGTCTCACTGATCTGAAGTTCTTTCCTCAGCTCTGCATGGATCTCTCCAAATATCTGATGACCTACCTGGCGCTGCCAACCAATCTGTGCAATCACATCATAGCCGTAGGTGCACGATATTGGCGCAATCTGCTGCCAGCGTGCCGAATACCGCGTAACCTGGCTGGCCACACAACCTGGGTTTCCACATCGTTTGGGTCGTTGCGCAATCTCCAGCATCCCGTTCATGGTTTGGACCGTTTTTCTTCCGCTCGTATAGATCGTTTCCATCATCCCTTCACAAACCGGGCACCGCTCCAGTTCACAGCTATACACCGTCGATGTTCCCGTGTACAATTTCTGTTGGGTTCTCATGCTGCTACCCTCCTTGGTGGGAGGTCTAGTTTGCCATGAGAACCCTTTTTCATCAAGTCAATAGCAAGTTATGCGGTACTGCCAAAAAACGAACAAGGGCATTGATTCCATTTATTTGGTAAGTAATGACACATATGGGATACGGACATTTACTTATATTCCGCGGGGTCGCAGTCATAGCATGGTTTCTTTTCATCCACTTTTAGCCGCTCATGCTTCTGTATATGTACAAGAGATCGGTACTGGCTTATGGAGGAGGCGGCGGCCCCATCCCGGTTAATATGCTCTATACGGTACCCCAAGCGATTTTTCCGGTACACGATAGCCGGGCTTGCATGGTCGATGGGATCCTTCCCAGTCATTTATGGAGACATTGTGAATTCGATTGGCCCATTAAGAACTTTAGATTAGAAAACGATGTCTTTTTAAGCTCTCGTTGCCTGTCGGCACGAGACCGATTTTCGTGTCAGCCTATCAGATTTTAGGTGTCAGGATATAGACTACAACAACCCTGAAAACCGAAGGTTTGTAGTCCATATACTGACACCCAATCTCAATATTGGCGTACAAGTTAATCAGCCACCCGCTGACAGATAACAGTGGCGTTAAGCGATAAAGTGATTAAAGCTGTTTTGAAACGGAAACCATCCAAAAGCCAATGGATCAATCTACCCGCCAGCACCTGCGTTTGGTGCATTACCGGGAAATCTATTTTGATGCTACCTGGATCGAAGTGGATTTTGCAGAAGAATAACGGAGAAATGAAATGAATTCTCGGACACAAAAGAACCTTTTAACCGCCATGCAAGGCGAAGCACTTGCTTACATCAAATACATATTGTTTGCTGAGCAAGCACGAAAGACTGGTCAGCCAGAATTGGCGGAATTGTTTGAAAAGACAGCCCAGGTAGAGCGCTTTGAGCACTTGGCTGAAGAGGCTGAGCTCGCTGGCCTGGTCAGCGGCAATACTGACAACCTGAATAATGCCATTGAGGGCGAGTCGGATGAAGTGGATACGATGTATCGCGAGTTCGCGGAACAGGCCGCCGCTGATGGCGACCAGGCCGCGGCCAACCGTTTCGCCGAAATTCGCAGCGACGAAATGGGTCATCGCGACGCGTACAAAGCCGCGTTAATCAAATTGAATCAAAGATAAGAGAGGTATATC
>JBBRWF010000193.1:0-7866 GCA_038249405.1 Anaerolineales bacterium | reverse complement strand
TAGCGGGGATGGTAATTCCGCATATCAAAACCAGACGGGTTGGCAGCCAGAAGCGGGTCAAATTCACTGAGTACCAGTGCAGTCTCTTCATCATAAGCAGTGGCAGCGGTGTTGTAAGCCTGTCCAAGCGTAGCCGGAAGGACAACCAGGGCGCCATATAAACCCATAGCAACCTGATGCTGAGCGTTCGCCAGCAAGCCAGCTTCGTACAAATAGGTGCCGGGTTTACTGGCCGTGAAGGTGTAGGAGGTAACCCCACCTGCACCCACGCCAACCGTATCCGGGATCAGATTTTGACCCTGAAAGAGTAAAGCAGTGTCTTCTATGAGATTATTTGTCAGGTAGACAGTGACAGTTTCACCTTCATGGACAACCAGGGTCGGGCCGGGAAGACCGGCAGGATCACCGGGTGCGGCAGCATATCCCCAAATTATAGAAGAAGTACTGCCATAAAAAGTGGCTGTTCCGGTTTTGGCCCACAAATTGCAGGTGACTGTGCCAGTGCCTGTGCAGGGGGTGGCAGGCAAACTTGCTGCCCGGGCTGCTAATTGACCAGTACCCGATCCAAGCAAAGCCATAATCATCAGGAGCACTAAAGCCGACTTAAGCGTGTTACGCATGATTGTATTCATGGTTTTCTCCTTTTCAGCCTATATCCCTTACGGGCAGGTGTTGGGCTGAGGCGGGTCGACCCTCAGGTATGTGATTGGGCCTGCCATCGTCTGGCCCCAGGCATCAAGTTGGAAGAGGGCGTGATTGTGCGAAATAATATAGTATTCACCGCACTGATTGAGGGTTTGAACCCCGGGGGGCAAAACTCCCTTCGTTCCCAGGTACGGGCTGCCGCTGGAAAACATCCCCACAGTCAGGTTGACCAGGTCGGGCGGAGCGACAGTTACACGGTGGTTATCTGTATCAGCGTATTGTTCGGCATCATACCAACGGAAGAGCACATCCCAGGTCTGACCGGGGCCGACGTTGACAGCGAACTTTTCCATGGAGAGATCCTCCCCGCCAACACCCTCAAGCGCATGTCCATCCCGGCCAATGACCAGGCCATTTTGTCCATGCGGATGGAAGGGGAAATCTTCAGTGCCCAGGTTGACAAACCGCTCAACGCCAGGGTATGGGTGGTATGCCGGGTCACCTGGCGCAGCAGTATTATTGAACGGGTGGATCAATGCCAGAGCGCCATAAGGTTGAGCGGGCAGCCAACTGGCAAAGTTATCTGCTACTGTATCCGGGAACCCGCGGCCATTCAACAACCAGTAGCGAGGATGATAATTATTCATGTTGAAGTTCGTTTTACCGACTTCAACCGATTGATGCAGATAAGGATCGATCTCGGTCAAGATGGCAATGAACTCTTCACCCTGTGTAAACTGAGTGTCTGCCCGGTTGTAAACAAAGGTTGCGCCAAGTGTTGGGCGAACCACCAGAGCGCTGGCCAGACCCATTTCAACCTGTTTCTTCGGGTCAGTGCCGCTCTCATAGATAAAAGTACCGGGGTTGTTGGCCACAAAGCTGTAGGTTACCGTGCCACCAGTGACAGCCGAATTGGTCAACGAAGACAGAATACCGCCTGCGCCCAGAAACTCCGGTTGGGCCGAAGCGCCATTAGCCTGAACATTTTCCTGCCCAGGAAACATGATCGAAACCCGTTCAGGCAGAGAATTGTGCAGGATTACGGTGACCGTATCCCCCTGGTTGACGCACAGCACCGGGCCAGGATACTGGAAAGCACCGTTGGTCACCGAGTAGCTCCACATAAACATGGTGTTACCATCTGCGGTGAAGATATAACCCGGCTTAGCATCCAGGTTAAAGGTAGGATTAGGACTGCTGCTGGTGGTACAAACCATTCCCACACTGGGACCAGAGGATTGAGCCACCGCTGCCTGGGTACTGGAAAATGGGCCAATAGTCAGGAACCCCAACAGGAGTACCATTCCCAACCGCATCCACTTGAATATTGAAGTATGCATTTTCAACTCCTTGTTTATGAGTAGCAAGTTGGGCTATATGCCCCAGTCATTGGGGAATTGCTGCGCACTCAGCCCACCAGGGTAAACACGGACTTCCGTCCGTTGACCCCCAAAACCGCCCGCCAGGTTATTATCCTGGCTGTAACGACGATTGTACAAAATATAGGTATCGTAACCCTGGCCGCTGCTGCCTGCTCCACCACTAAAAGCCGGAGCCGTAAAGATGACATCGAAGCTCTCACCAGCACCCATCAACAGTGTCTCGGTTTCGTAGCTGGTATCAGCTCCGGCAGTCCCATCCAGACCGCCGCGCATGGGAGTAGCATCACGGCCTACTACACGCAATTTGATGCCGGCCAGAGTCATCGAAGCTTCTCTAAATCCCAGGTTGGCAAAGCGCAGCAGAACGCGCTCACCCGGTTGGCAGGTAATCAAAGCTGAGAGCGGCTGATACTGTAAATCATCACGACCGGTCGGGGGAACCAGGTCACCATTCGCATCCCGCACCGGGTTAAAAGGATCGATCGAGCCGTTGGGTTCCAGCGTATCGGGGAACACACGCCCATTAAGCAGGCTGAAATCCGCACGATAATCAGTCCAATCCGGCAGCTGGATGTGTGAATCTGCCCAATGGGCCTCAGCCCACACTTCGCTAAGGAACATGGCAAACTCGCGATCGAAACCAGTTGAGCCATCGCCGTCGTTATAGGCAAATTTGGTGTATCCTCCAAAATTTTGACCATCCTGTTTCGGACGCACAAAAACCAGACCGGTCATGCCCATAGACACATGTTCCACATCCTCAACATGGCAGTGATACATGTAAGTACCCGGGTTGCGCGGCCGGTAAACATACGTGAAGTTGAGTCCCACCGGCACCGAAATGGAGCCCGTCGGCTCGCCATCATAGTAGGGAATCACGTTCCGAAAACCGTGCCAGTGCAGGGTATGTGAATCTGTCAAATCGGGGCGCTGAGCCAGACCCAGGTTGGTCAACTGTACATTGAAGTCTATCGGATTGCCCGGATCGAACTCTTTGACCCAGAACAAGGGCGCACTGTGCTGGGCTTTATTTTTCTGCGCCGCAATTTGGTCCACGCTCAGACCAGTGATATTGCGGAAACCAAAGATGTAGGTGTTCAGGCCAGTTGGATAACCTGGTGCCAGATCATCAGGAAAATAAAACCCAATGGGTGGGTTGGGCGGCAGATGAATCCAGCCATCTGTCCCAGCTATATTGAGATCCGGAATTACATCTGCGGCAGATGAGACTTGCACAGGCAGCAACGTTTTGCGCAGGAATTGAGGCATGACGCTCGCACCTGCCACAACAAAGGCTGTACCGCCTGCCAGTTTGAGAAAATCTCTACGAGAAATATGCTTGTTCATATGTTTCTCCTTTTCAGGCTGGCTGGAGGCTGGTCAAACAACCCGGCCTCCAGCCAGTCATTGATCAATTAAGGCCGCGGTACCGAAATGGTGGTGCCGTTGCTAGCTTGCGTTCCAGAATCCGGGTCGTGATTTTGACCAGACTGATAGACACCGAGATTGAAAGGTAAATTCGCATTATTGACAGTGAAGATTACACTGGCATTGGCAGTCCGGCTAAGATTTCTGGTCAATGTACAAACGCCGGATGCATTGGTAATGCAGGTGCTCGATCCACTCGAACCTGCGCTCCAATTTCCAGTAACAATGATATTTCGCATCGGAGCGTGGGCGGCATTGTGAACCGTAACGGTCACAAAAGCCTGCCAGGTCGTGGCGTTGGAATTGGTTGAGTTCTGATCCAGATCACCGATGTGCGAAGCAGGTCGAATAATAGTCAGATCTGTCGCTTGATTGTTATTGAGTACCGGGTCAAAAATACCGGCCGGCGCTGCGATTGTGGCTGTATTGGTCAGCAATCCAGAAGCGGTTGCAGAGAGTGTTGTCCTGGCAATGAAGCGTGCTGTACCACCGGATAGTAAATTCACCATCCCTGTCCGGTTGTTGCCAGTTCCGCCGGTGGAACAACTGGAACCAGCCGAAGCAGAGCACGTCCAGGTCAAAACTGTCAGTGATAACGGCATATTATCGGTTACTGTTGCACCACTGACCGCATCTGGGCCCTGGTTGGAGACATTGATTAGGTAGGTCACAGCTCCGCCAGGAACGACGGTTGTCTGATTATCCGTGTTCTTCGTGATCGCCAGGTTCGCGGTAGGGATTGTGTCTGTATCGATTGCAGTGTTATTCACCGGGTTCGGGTCGGTTATTCCAGCTGGCACACTCACCGCGGCCGTATTACTGACGGGGCTTAGCGCACTGTTGGAAACCGTGGCATTTACAGTAAAGGTCACAGAACCCCCAACGGTCAGGTTGACAGCTCTGTTAATATTACCGGAACCGGTGGCGCCATTGCAGCTCGAGCCAACAGAAGCCACACAGGTCCAATTTCCGGCCACTGAAAGCGGCGACTGGAAAGTATCTGTAACGGTGGCGCCGCTGACAGGGTTGGGGCCTGCGTTCGATGCAACAATGGTATAGGTATTGGTGGCGCCGCGCGCAGTGAGAGTCTTTCCATCGGTCTTGGTGATGGAGAGATCGGCAGTATTGGGCACTTCATCAGCGCCTATATCAAAGCCAGCGAAAGCCGGGCGTGATTCATTATCAATATCATAGCCAGGCGCGCTTATGCTGCTCTTTGTGCTCGCAGCTGCATCCTTTGCGGGTGATGTGCTCGGGATGTGATAGTTTCCCAATAAGTTGGGGGGCAGGTCTGCCGAAACCATGATGGCTCCGGTAAAGTTTACGTTCGTACGCCAGGAAGTAAACGTCAGGCCAACATCATAGGGCAAAAGAACGGTTGGGTCAGCAAACAGATTGGTCGGGCTGGCCGTTATTCCGTTCCCAATCTGCAGGATGGTATTGGTTGGCGAGAGTAGATTAGATCCGCCAAATACACCCATATCCCAATTATTGATTGGGGAAGCATCTCCCACAGCGCCGATGCCGGTCACCATATTCGTGCCGCGCGCGCCAGCCCGGTTGTCCCAAAAGATGTTATTGAAGAGCAGCGGGTTGCTAAAGAGCGCTGATCCACCGGGCAGGGTATTCTGCAGCTGCTGGCTGTTTTGCCCGGTTGAGAGACCAGCCGGAGCTGGCTGCCCATCACTGGTGATGGCTGTGGCCGTTGTGATGTTTTTCATGACCGTGTTATTGTAGAAACGCACATCAGGAGCATCATCGATAGCGATGCCGGCGCCTTCATGCGTTGAAACATTATTTACGATCATATTGTTATAGACATTCATCGGGAAGTTACCTGCCATCAAGAAGCGTATACCGCCTCCATCGTCATCAGACAGGTTGGCCTGGATCAAGTTGTTATAAATATTAACCGGACCAGAACCATGGACGCCGTTGGGTGTCCCATAATTGGCGCTTGGGTCAACCGGCAATTCACCAGCAATCATGATTCCCGCGCCTTCATCGTATGAACGGTTGAAGTAAATCCGGTTGTCATGAATACTATTGGTAACAGCGGCTGCCTGGTTCTGTTGGAGACCGAAGGCGCTGATCCCGCCGCCATATTCAGCCGAGAAGTTGCCGCATATGTCGTTACTGGCAATTTCATAATTATCTGCGCCGTTGTATAAACCAATCGCGCCAGCCAGGTTGGTCCCGCCATTGGCGAAAATGCGGTTATTGGCAATGCGCACATTATCGTTTTGCTGGTCAGAAATGTTGGGAGTGCCGATGCGAATGGTGCCATAGGCGCCGCTGTTATTTTGGACTGTGTTGTTGGTGATCTGCAAATAACGGGCATAGGCATTGGCAAAGATCGCGCCGCCCTGTGTTTCCACATTCCCGGCAGTTCCAGGCCCAGGGTAGCCGCCAAAAATAGCGTTGACGTTGCCAGCAAAGCCCATCAAATCGCCGCCGCGGATATCGAAACCGTCAATTGCAGCTTTGAAAGCCGAACCGAACTGGCCATCATGCGCCACAACATAGATCACCTGACCTTCGTACACATCCTGGTTGCCATCCCAGGTCAGGCTGGCAATCTGTGTCCGCCAGGCATCGGCCAAAGCTGTATCTCCACCAAAGGCGATCCCATCGATGATTGAGCCTTGAATAGGCGGGGTATTGTCAGGATAGACACCCCCCGGACCAATACCCTGCAACTTCGCAGGTGAATACATAATCAGATTTTCGTAGTAAGAACCGCGTCCGTTGTATCGTGGATTATTGGCGTCCACTGCGCCCGGGTAAACCACCACCAGCGCCTGGGCTGAGCTTGCCGCTGAATTAAGTGCGCTCTGGATCGTGGCAAAGGGTTTCCCACCGCCAACTTCCTTGATCGCCGGATTGTAAGTACCTCCAACTAGGTGGAAGGTCAGGCTGTTAATGGTGCTCTTACCATTGGCGGCAGTAATCTTAAGTTGATGCGGCCCGGCAAAGGATGAAACCAGGGATGGCACGCTGAAGACAACCTGGCGATCGTTCCAGATATTGACGTTCATGTTTGTTCCGTCAAGCGTCACACTGCCAGGACTGGTGCCAAAGCTCAGCCCATAGACTGTAAAGGTCCGGGCTGCTCCATTGGCGCTAAGATTCATATAGGGTTGGTTGATCGCAAAGAACTGCGGAGTAGCCGAATCCAGCTTACAAGAAACGGATGCCAGGGTTTGGGTACCAGGGATTTGTATGCCAACACCCACCTGCGTTGGCGCAAGATCAGCAGGAACAAGCAAGCCTGGGAGACCTTCGAATTCAGCCGCAATCGTTCGGAACTGCGGGTTGTAGTTTGCGTTCCATCGTCCCGGAACACCGGGGTCATTGCCCACAAAACGGTACAGGTTGGCGCAGACACCCGAAGGTGTTGGGCAGCTTATCCGATTGGTGGAGGGCAGCAGAACATCGAACAGACCGTTATAGTCAGATTCAACCGTATCCACCAGGCGATTGGCAAAATCGTAAATTCCAACCGGCGCGAAGGCGATGCCCATCTTTTCACCATATCCCAAAGACTTGGAATCACTGGAAAAGTTGAGATCATCGACGATCAGCCCCCAGAAGCGTGACGGGAGTGGCACATCGGTGAAGAGATTGAAGTTCGGAGCTATCGAGCGTCCATTACTAACACGAATTAACTTCGTATCACATAGGGGGGTAACTCTGCCTTCAAAGGGGCTGCCGCCGCCGCCCGCGAAATCCGTGTTGACATTTGGGCTGGAAGCTGGCACAGTCACGCCAGGGAATGTGATGGTATCTTGTGAATAACCATCTGTTCCAACTCCGGCCACATCCACGGTGTGCAGGGCGCCAGCACAGGCGGGCGGTGGGATTTGTGGAATAAACTGATCGCCGTGAAAGATATTGATATCTTCTTCTCTGGTCACCTGGTATGCTGGGTGGCCCAGGACATCCGTGGGAATCTCAACTTTGACCAGATAATCGGCCGGGGTCAACGAAGTAGGCTGAGAACCGTCTGCACACTGCTGGGTATTTGGATCGAAACCACCCGGCCCAAAACATCCATCGCCAAAGCCGTAGTTTCCATCGACAGAAGCACCAAAGTTGGTGCCGTCGCTCATCGGTCCAAACTGGACACCCATCAACGGACCTTCAAGGCAGGGGGCATTTGGATCAAGCGGCAAAACATTTTCATCAACGCCATGCGCCAGTGGGTCGCCATTCACATTGCGAGCCACACAACCGGTTGGACGTTCCCAGGTTTCGGTTGTTATCTGGTTTAATAGCTGGCCCTTGAGAATGGAACCATTTGTATCCAATTGATATTGCTGATTGGGATCACAAGGCGCAGTGGGGTCACCATTCACATCCAAAGGACAATCAACCGGTGCATACAAGTCAACCGTCAAGCCTGGGATAC
>JBBRWF010000192.1:0-7894 GCA_038249405.1 Anaerolineales bacterium | reverse complement strand
GAGTGTCTGGCGCATGCGCACCACCGGCGAAAAATAGCCGGGGATGGCGGGCGGGGTGGTGACTGCGCCAAAGAGCGTGGCCTGGGCGCTGAGGATGCTCTCGAGGGTGGCCTGCGGCAGGGGTGTGCCGTATTTCTGGTAGGCGCCAAAGCCGATCTCGCTGCGCACATATTCCAGATCGAGCGAGAGGGCCTCCAGCACAGTTTCGGCCTGGGCGATCACTTCCGGGCCAATGCCGTCACCCGCCAGCAAACAGATGCGCTGGCTCATAGCAAGTCCTCGATTTCGTGCGTTTTCAGAAAGTTGACGATGCCGCCCGCCTGCGCGATTTTCAGGACGAAATCGGGCAGAGGCCGGGCCTGGAACTCACTGTTTTTGGTGAGATTGCGGATGCGGCCGGTGGCAAGATCGACATCAACCTCATCGCCTTCATCAATACCGGTCACGGCTTCGGGACATTCCAGAATGGGCAGGCCGATATTGATGGCGTTGCGGAAAAAGATGCGCGCAAAGGAGGGGGCGATCACGCATTTGGCCTGCGAGCCTTTAATCGCAATCGGCGCATGTTCGCGCGAGGAGCCGCAGCCAAAGTTTTGACCGCCCACGATCACATCGCCGGGTTTTACGTTGGGAGCATACTCGGGCTTGATCTCGCAAAAGACATTCTTTGCCAGTTCAAGCGGGTCAATGGTGATGTTATAACGGCCGGGAATGATCTCGTCCGTGTTCAAATTTTCGCCAAAAGTCCAGGCTTTTCCCATTTCAGGCCTCCAGGTAGGGTCGGGGATCGGTGATTTTGCCGGTCAACGCGGTGGCTGCGGCAGTGGCCGGGCTGGCCAGGTAGATTTCAGAAAGCGGGCTGCCCATGCGCCCGATAAAATTGCGGTTCATGGTGGTCAGAGCGCGCTCGCCGGGCGCCAGGATGCCGCCATGCCTGCCAATGCAGGCGCCGCAGCCGGTGCCGGTGACGGTGCAGCCCGCATCCATCAGGATCTGGATCAGGCCATTTTGCATGGCTTTTTTGAAGATCTTGGCGCTGGCCGGGGTGATGATGACGCGCGTGTAGGGGTGGACGGTTTTGCCTTTCAACATGCCCGCCACAATCTCGATATCTTCATAGCGGCTGTTGGTGCAGGTGCCGATATAGACTTCATCAATCGGCAGACCGGCCACCTGTTCGAGCGGGCAGGCATTGTCCACGTCCGGGTGACAGGCGATTTGCGGGCCGAGTTGGGCAACATCAATTTCAACCACGCGCTCATAACGCGGGTTGTGCGGGCGGAGCTGGATGAATTCGCCGCGCGCGGAGGTCTCAGCTGCCAGGTAATCGAGCGTGGTCTGATCGGCAGCGATCAGGCCGCATTTTGCGCCGATCTCGGTGGACATGTTGGAGAAGATAATGCGTTCGTGCATGGGCAGGCGCTCGATATATTCGCCGCCAAACTCCACCGAGCGGTAGGTGCTGCCGTCCATACCCAGCAGCCCGGCGATGTAGATCATGACATCCTTGGCAAATACGCCCGGCTGCGATTGGCCGCTCAGGTTGATCCGGATGGTTTCGGGAATTTTGAACCAGCATTTGCCGGTCACCCAGGCCACGCCAATCTCGGTAGATCCCAGACCCGCGCCAAAGGCACCCAGCGCGCCGTAGGTATTGGAATGAGAATCCGCACCGATCACGATGGCGCCCGGCGTGATGTAACCTTCCTCGATCATGACCTGGTGGCAGACACCCTGGTGATAAAACTGGGTGATATTCTGCTCCTTCATAAAGTCCATGCCTTTTTTCTGCGCTTCGGCTGCCAGCAGATTGGGGGCCGGGTAAGCGTGGTCAAAATGGATCACGATTTTGCTTTTGTCTTTGATTGGTTTGCCAATTTCTCGAAAAGCCTTGACCGCCAGCGGCGTGGTGTTGTCGTGACTCATGATGTAGTCCACGTCCACCAGCACAATTTCATCGGCCTGTACTGCGTGCCCAACTTTGCGGGAGAATATTTCCTCAACCAGCGTTCCCATGATTGCCTCCGTTTCCATTTCCGTTGCCGTTACCGGTATATTTTTTTAAGATGACGCGCGTCTCGGTGCGTTTTACGCCCGTGACCGTGCGCAGTTCTTCGATCAGATTGTTGAGCGCCATCACATTTTCCACATTGACAAAGGCGCTGATGTCATACTCGCCGGTGACTTCGTAGACATTGCTGACGTCTTTGAAGCTGCGCAAACGGCGCACAACCGCCGTGGTGTAGACGTGCGACTCAACCTCCAGCATGACCAGCGCGTTGATATCGTGCGGGATGACGTCGATCTCGCGGCCGGTGACCTGCTCGGCGATTTCGATAATGTCTGTGTCAAAGAGTTGTTTGCGATTGTCTGCCATATTTTTGATACGGGTGACAATCACCTCCAGCTCGGCCGGGCTGACCTGGATGCTGTATTCATCAAGGCGGGCGGCCACGGCGCTTTTGCCGGTGTATTTGTCAATCACAATTTTGCGCTCGCGCCCCAGCAGGGCCGGGTCAAAGGGTTCGTAGGTATGCGGGTCTTTTAGAATCCCATTGGTATGCACCCCGCTTTTATGGGTGAAGGCATTTTGGCCGGTGATGGGCTTGTTGGGCGCCAGAAAGAAGCCGGAGACTTTCTCAAGATACCCGGCGGCGGCAACCACCGGTTGGATATTAAATTTGCACTGGTCTTCCAAATTGTGAAAGGCCACCACCGTTTCGGCCAGATCGGGAATGCCGGTGCGCTCGCCCAGGCCGTTGATGGTGGTATGGATGCAGTCTGCCCCGCCGCGAATACCTGCCATGGCGTTGGCCAGCGCCAGCCCGTAATCGTTGTGGCAGTGCAGGTCAATTTTGCAGGGCAGCAGCCGCTGGCGCAGCGCCTGGACGCGCGTGAACATATCATGCGGCTGCATGATGCCGAGCGTATCGGCAAAGCTGATGCGGTCGGCGCCCGCCTGGATGGCGGCATTGCAGACTTGCACCAAAAACTCAAAATCGGTGCGGGTGGCGTCTTCGGGCGTGTAGCGCACTTTAAGCCCCAGGCTGCGCGCGTAGGCGATATGCTCGCAGACAATCTCAACGGCCTGTTCCTGGGTTTTGTGCAGCTTGGCGTCCAGGTGAATTTTGGAGGTGGCGTAAAAAATAGCCACACGCTGCGCGCCACTGCCTCTGGCGCGGTCAATACTGGCACGCGAAGCGATGGAATGCGCGACAATCTCGGCTTTCAAACCCAGCGCGGAAATGCGCTGGATGGCCCTGGCAACATTGGGCGAGACAGATGGGTCGCCCGCCTCGATCATATCCACGCCGATCTGGTCGAGCAGGCGCGCGATTTCCAGTTTTTCGTCGATCGTAAAGCTGACGTAGGGGGTCTGCTCGCCTTCACGCAGGGTTGTATCCAGGATTTCAATCATAAAAACAAGCTCCTCGGTGAATAAAAAAAACGCGCTCTCCGATGTCGGAGAGCGCGTTGGGTTACAGGGAAAGAACGGACGGTCAAACCGTCTGTTGGCTTATGAATTCCTGCTTAACCAAACGAGGCCCACAATTCCGATCACCGATGATCGAGAAGTGGGCTGGCGCTTAGCCTTGGCCTCAGAAACAATTGTAAGGGCAGGTTGTTTCATAATGGGCCGATTTATACCTGTATGGCTCTTATTTGTCAAGTATGAAATTGAGGATCCATAGCGGTCTCAAGAATATTGGTTTCAGAGCTTTACCACTGAGATCGCAGAGACCCCGCAAGAGATTCGGGGCAATGTCGCAGAGAAAGCCAAATTAAAACTCTTCGGGATGCTGGGGCATCGTACTGAATTATTTACAGGATTTCCGCGGTGAGAGGTTTTTATTGAGTCGTTGATGCAAAAGATCGTGTCCAGATTTCTCGATTTCGGAGTAAAATCAGCGGGCTGGCTGTCCAAATCCAAACCATAATGCCAGAATCACTTTAAAGGAGAAAATAATGAACGATGAGTTGAAGGTTCAGGATGGTCAGATTGTTTCGATGGACTATACCCTGCATGTGGATGGCGAGATGATCGATTCATCTTCCGGCCACGAACCGTTGGAATTTTTACAGGGCGCGGGCAACATCATCCCCGGCCTGGAGCAGGAACTGTACGGCATGGCGATCGGTGAGAACAAGAAGGTTATCGTGCAGCCTGAAGACGGCTACGGCACACTTGACCCGGATGCACTGGTGGATGTACCCCGCGAACAGTTCCCGGCTGAAATCCCGCTGGAAGCTGGCGTGGAAATCCAGGTGACCGACCAGAGCGGCAACCCGATGATGGCGCGCATTGACTCGGTCGATGACGACAACGTCAAGCTGGACTTCAACCACCCGCTGGCGGGCAAGGAGCTGCATTTCGATGTCACCGTAGTGGGTCTGCGCGAAGCCACCGATGAAGAGAACGAGCACGGTCACGCGCATGGTGATGATCACGAGCACTAAAGCGCGGCAGTAAACTGTAAATCAAAACGTGCCCGGATGGCGGTTAACGCCATCCGGGCACGTTTTTGTGTTAAGAGAAAGTTACACCAGCAGTACAAATACAATCGCGAAGAGGGAACAGCCCAGGTTGACCAGGTCGTTATCCAGCCAGGGCCAGCCGCGCAGCCGGGTGGTAGGGGTGCCGCAGGTGTGCAGCGGGTGGCGCTCGGTTTCTTTGGCGCAGGCGGGGCAGTAGTAAATGGACTGGACGGTGGCGCCCAGCAGTGAGTCAAAGAGTGACCCCAGCAGGCCCGCCAATGTCACCAACAGGATGATCGATAAAGTTCCGGGCAGCGGCGAGATCAGTCCCGCCAGCACGCCGATCAAGCCCGACCCGGCCAGCGAGGCGAGCGTGCCGACCAGCGAAACGCCGCCGGATGTGCCTTTCTCAACGACTTTACCGGGATGTGTGATCAGGCGCGGGGGATGCGGGTTGAGCACACCCAACTCGGTGGCCCAGGTATCGGCATTGACCGCCGCCAGTGAGGCGGCGAAAGCCAGCCAGACCCAGGCCTGCCCGGGGAAGAACCAGGACAGTCCGGCGAACAATGTCGCCAGCCCGCCGTTGCCCAAGACCTGCCCGGCATCACGCCGGCCGCCTTTGGAAAACTTCTCATTCAGGCCGGTCTTGCGCTTTTTGAAAGCGCGCGTCAGGATGGTGGACGAAACAAAAAAGGCCAGCAGCAAAACTGCCCAGCGCCAGCCGCCCACGCCAAAAATGACGGCGCCCACCAGCACGGCAGCAAACGCTCCGGAGCGGCTCAGGCTGTGGGCGCGGTAAGCCAGATAGGCCACAACAACCGCCAGAAGAAATCCGATCAATAATTGCATAGGTTCAGATAGGGGTGGTCAGGATGAAAAATACGGCTACGAGAAAGAACAGGGCCGAGACGACGCCGGAGGCCCAGACGATCAACGCCAGGGCGCGCTGTTCATCTTTGCGATAAAAGAACAGGCCGGATAGCCAGCCTATGGTAAACAACAGAGCGCTCAAGAGCGGCAGGAGAATAAGCTGCGCCCCTGAAACTGGCGTGATGGCCGCACCGGTTGGGCCAAAGCCCAGGGAGACACGCTTGAGAGAGGGGATAAAAACCGTCACCCAGACCAGCAGGCCGACGTTCAGGAAAATACCGGTCAGCCACAGGTAGCGCGCCAGTAGATCATCCCAGGCGCGAACAGCCACGAAGGACGGGAATTGCGAGTGACCCTGAATGGACTGCAAACTGCCCATTTCGGTAATTTTTTGAAAAGCCGCCAGGAATGCGCCCGGATCTTCGGGCGAGATGGCAAAGATCTGCCTGGCGGTCGAAACCAGCACGATGGCTTTGGCTTCGGAGGCCAGGAATTCCACTTTGCCAATATCCGGCTGGCGCGATACGCCCAGGATGCCGCCCGGCAGGCGGAACCAGGGCAGGCCAACCGGCGCAAGCAGCCCTTCCAGCGGGCGGATCCATTCCACATCGGTGACGGGAATATCTTCAATGCGCAGGCCCCAGACCAGGCGCAGGGTATTCCTATCCAGAAAGTAATTGGCGCGCGTAAGGGCGTAGGCGCGATAGGCCAGGATCGGCACCGGGACGGCGGTTGCGACAAAGATCAAGACGTAAATTGCAAAGAGGAACCCGACTTCGGTCTGGAAAGTCAGCCAGAGCGCGACAAAACTGACCAGGCTGAGCAGGCTGGCTAAAATGAAGTGAACGGCAAGCCCGCGCTGGCGGGCAGGCGGAAATTCGGTCATTGGGCGGTGATTTCCTGACGGAGCGCGTCACACACATATTCGACCTGCTCCTTGCTCATCACGCCGCTGAAGGGCACAGCCACGCCGCGGCGGCCCAGATCCTCGGTCACGGGGTAATCGCCTTCACGGTAGCCAAAACGCTCCACCATGTAGGGCTGTAAATGGATCGGTAAAAAGTAGGGCCTGATCGGAACGCCGCGCGCTTCGAGGCGCTTTGCCAGGGCGGTGCGGTCGAGGTGTTTGTCCAGACGGATGACAAAAACAAACCAGGACATGCGCGTGGTTTCAGGGGCGACAAACGGCACTTCGATGCCGGAGATGGCTTGCATGTGCTCAAAATACCAGTTTGCCACTTGCTCGCGCTTTACCAGCATTTCATCCAGACGCGCCAGCTGCGCGATGCCCAGCGCGGAGGACATTTCATCCAGACGGTAGTTGTAACCGAGGTAGGTATGCGAGAGCCAGGTATCGCCGGGGGCGCGTCCCTGGTTGCGCAGCGCGCGCATCAGGTCGGCGGCGCGGTCGTCGTTGGTAATGATCAGCCCGCCTTCGCCGGTGGTGATTTGCTTGTTGGGGTAAAAGGCAAATATGCCAAAATCGCCAAAGGTACCAGCAAGTTTGTCTTTATAGGTTGCACCCAGGGCCTCGCACGAATCTTCGATGACGGTCAGGCCGTGCTGGCTGGCAAGCGCGCCCAGAGTATCCAGGGCGGCGGGCTGGCCAAAGACATCAACTGGCACCAGCGCTTTCAATGCGCCGGGCGTGAGGTTTGATTTGCGCGGCAGCCAGTTGGCGATATTCTTGACAGCCTCGGCGGCTTGAGCGGCATCGATATTGCCGGTTTTGGGGTCAACATCGACAAAGACCGGGATGGCATTTTCAAACAAGAGCGCGTTGGTGGAGGCCACAAAAGAAAAGGGCGTGGTGAGCACCAGGTCGCCAGCGCCAATTTCCGCCGCGCGCACGCACAGATGCAGCCCGGCAGTACCCGAATTGACAGCGATAGCGTGTTTTGCGCCGGTATAGCGGCAAAAAGACTGTTCAAACTCCAGTACCTTTGGCCCCAGGCTGAGGATGGGTGTGTTGATCACATCCATAACGGCCTGGCGGTCGGCATCGGTAAGGTCTGGCGAAGACATGGGGATTTTCATCATAGGATTTTTGCCGGGCGCAGCAAGCGCGCCGGACCCTTTCACAGGATTGCTCGGATTTTTTGGACCAACTCGGCGGCGGGGACCAGTTGATTCTCGGCCTGGGTGCGCAGTTTGAGCTCGACAACTTCGTTTTGCCAGCTGCGTTCCCCCAGCGTAATGCGAACCGGACAGCCGATGATATCGGCATCATTAAACTTGACCCCGGCGCGTTCGTCGCGATCGTCCAACAGGACAGAGAGGCCCGCCTCGGAAAGCGCGGCGTACAAATCTTCGGCGGCCTGGCGGGTATCGAGGGTTTTACCTGGAACATTCATCAGGTAGATATCGAAGGGCGCGGCAGGCGCAGGCAAGGTCAGGCCTTTTTCATCGTGGAAATATTCGGCCAGGACGATCAATAATTTCTCAAAGAGAATATGCCCATCCGCATAAATCAACGCGGCTGACCTGGCCTCGAGCGGCGTGTGACAGGCAGGGCAAGGCTCACCGGGGTTAGCCAGGGTGACAT
>JBBRWF010000191.1:0-7918 GCA_038249405.1 Anaerolineales bacterium | reverse complement strand
GCCTGGTCCCCGCTGCTGACGCGCAGCCTCGGCATCAACGTCCCCGTTCAACCCGCGCGCGGCTACAGCCTCACCATGCGCGACACCAAAATCATGCCGCGCCAGGCCCTGCTGCTCGGCGAGCGCCGCGTCGCCATCACCCCCATGGGCGACCGCCTGCGCTTCACCGGGCGTCTCGAACTCAGCCCGCTCGATACCACCGTCAACACACGCCACATCGCTGGCATCGGCCAGGCCGTGCGCGAATACGTCCAGCTCGACAACCAGCTAACGATTACCGAAACCTGGGCCGGTCTGCGCCCCACCACCCCCGACGGCCTGCCCATCCTCGGCTTTTCCCCGCGCCACCCCAACCTGCTGCTTGCCACCGGTCACGCCATGCTCGGTCTCTCCCTCGGCCCCGGCACCGGTCAAATGGTCGCCGCCCTCGCCAATGGCACGCCGCCGCCCTTCGACCTGACTCCCCTCAGCCCGCAGCGCTTCAATTAACCAGTTCCATCCAACACCCGCATCACACTCAAAGGGAAAACACCCGCATGGAAAATTTTGAATTTTGCAACCCCACCCGCCGGTAATTTCGTCTGCCTCGACCGCGCCGCTGTCAAAAAAATCCTCCAGTTGGCAGTCTGATCTACGCTCATAACAATCCATCTACCATTAAGCATCCCGTAGATTTTTTCTACAGGATGCTTATATTTTTTCCGCGCCCCCATTAATTAACGCTCTGAAAACCGTTAGCCCCCTGTTACCAAACGGATAGGTTAAATTCACCCGCTTCGTGTATAGTAAGAGCAGCTTCAAAACAAAGAAATCAACCCACCCGCAACCAAACCGCGTGCAGACTCGTAAATAAGAATAGTACTGGCTCAAACCATTTTTTACGTTTGCATATCGCCCAGGAGTTTATCAAATGACATTCAATCGTCCCAACACCGGCACACTCATCAGCGGCATCCTGCTCATCGGCCTCGGTGTACTCGCCCTGTTCTCTCAGCTCTTCCGCGACCTGCACATCTGGACAGCCCTCTGGCCCTTCTTCATCATCGGCGCTGGCGCATTATTCTTTGTCGGCATGTTCGCGGGCGGCAAATCCGTCGCCGGGCTCGCCATCCCCGGCGCCATCATCACCGTCAACGGCCTGATATTACTCGCCCAAAACCTGAGCGGGCGCTGGAGCAGCTGGTCCTACAGTTGGACCGTCACCCTCGCCTCGGTCGGCCTCGGCATCTTCATCATGGGCTGGTACCAGCAGGACGAAACCCGCAAGCAGTCCGGTCTCAAAGTCATGAAAATCGCCACAATCCTGTTCATCGCCTTTGGCATTTTCTTCGAGCTGCTCTTTTCCCGCGGCGGCCTGCTCGGCAGTCAGTACGCCTTCCCCGCCCTGCTGATTCTTGTCGGTGCCTACCTCGTCATCTCGCGCTCCGGCTTGCTCAGCAAACGCAAAACCATCGACGAAACCCCCGCCGAACCCACCAACCCGGAAATTCAGTCATAATCCCACACAAAAAACGGAGTTCACCATGAAAGAACGTTCCATCTTCTTCCCCCTCGTCCTGATCGCCGCCGGCTTGACCTGGATCCTGGTCACCATGGGCCGCCTCCCGGTTGAAAACCTGTGGGCGCTTGCAAACTTCTGGCCCTTCCTGCTCATCGCCGCTGGCATCGGCCTGATCATGCGCTCTTACTGGGCCCCCGCCCGTATATTGATGGATGTTCTCATCGTTGGAGCCGCGCTCGCCTGCATCTTCTTCGCCCCCCAGTTGGGCTGGAACACCCCGCAGTGGGCTGGCTGGAGCAACAATTCCCTCGGCGGCGGTGTGGCTGGCTCCGGCAAAGTCATCACCCAGTCCCGTGAAGTCCAGGGCTTTCTCGCCATTTCCATCACCGTCCCCGCTGAAGTCCTCATCCAGCAAGGCCCGGCCGAAACCGTCCGGATCGAAGCCGAAGACAACCTGCTCCCCCAGCTAAGCACCGAAGTTGACCATGGTACCCTGGTCATCAAGAACACGGTCACCAGTTGGAATGAACGTGTCAGCGCCAGCAAACCCGTTCGCATCACCATCACCGTCAAAGACCTCAACAAACTTGAGCTTTCCAGCGCGGGCGATGTCCGCATCGAGAAGCTCAACACTCAGGCCCTCAGCATCACCGTCAGCGGCGCGGGCAGCCTCAACATCGAACAGCTCACCACCCCCCAACTGGATCTGCGCCTGTCGGGCGCCGGCAGCATCACCGCCAGCGGCGAAGCCGCTGATCTGCAGCTCAGCATCAGTGGTGTTGGCAGCTTCGACGGCGCCAACCTGCTCAGTAAAACCGCCAATACCAACATCAGCGGCGCGGGCGGCGCCACCGTTCACCCCTCAGACGAACTGATCGCCCGCATCAGCGGCACCGGCTCCATCGACTACTACGGCAACCCCAAACTCACCAGGCACGTCAGCGGCCTCGGCAGCGTCAACCAGGTCGGCGAGTAATTCCCGTCAGTTTCTTCTCTACAACGAATTGTTCCCCAATCTCCATCTGGAGATTAGGGAACAATTCATATTTCCTGCGGCAGCCCTTCATTAGACCTCTTGCAAATGTCCAATCTTGATCTCGTGATATTACTGGCTTATAAAAGTACTGCCCAGTCATCGCGCTGCGTTGAAACGCTACGCTGGTAGCAACGCCCCATTCCTCTCCGCTGCACTACGGGGATAATAATGAACCGGGCTAAATCTGCTGTCCAATTGTATTAAAGCCCCATTCATGGGGCGCTATTCATAGCTCAGGGCTTAAGCGCAGCACCCTGTGGGTCAGCCCCGAGCGAACCTATGCAAAAGATCTAATATCGTTTTACTCAACAGGCCGCGCAGCTTTCGTGGTTTAATTAAACCATAAAAACCGCCCCCCAAATGGAGCCGCTCATGTCACACACATCCTTCGCCACCTCCACCCGCGGACTTAACCGCGATCTGCCGCCCATGCGCCTGTACGAAAAAGCCAAAAAACTGGGCATCTGGAACCCGTCTGACCTGGATTTTTCGCAGGACAAACAGGACTGGCTTAACCTGACAGACCTGGAAAAAGACCTCATCTGGCGCCTGACCGGCATGTTCGTCTCCGGCGAGGAAGCCGTCACGCTCGACCTGCTGCCTCTGATCAGTGCCATCGCCGCAGAGGGGCGTATTGAAGAGGAAATGTTCCTGACCACCTTCCTGTTTGAAGAAGCCAAACACACCGACTTCTTCCGTCGTTTTATCGATGATGTCGCCGGCTCGCCGCCCGATCTCAGCCGCTACCACTCAGATAACTACCGCTTCATTTTCTACGAAGCCCTGCCGTCCGCCATGCTCGCTCTCAAAGACGACACATCTCCCGCCGCCCAGGTGCGCGCCTCGGTTACGTACAACATGGTCGTCGAAGGCGTCCTGGCCGAAACCGGCTACCATGCCTTCTTCAGCATGCTCGAACGCAACAACCTGCTGCCCGGCTTGCGCAAAGGTATCTCCCTGCTCAAGCAGGATGAATCGCGCCACATTGCCTACGGCGTTTACCTGCTCTCGCGCCTGGTCAGCGCCCACCCCGAGCTGTGGGACGAACTGCAAAACCACATGAACAGCCTGCTGCCCGCCGCCATCGGCGTAATCGGCGAGACTTTTGCCGCCTACGAAGTGGCTCCCTTCGGACTGGTGGAGGAAGACTTCATTAACTACGCTATGGAACAGTTCTCGCGCCGCTCCGAACGGTTGGAAAAAGCGCGCGGCGCCAGCCTCGACGAGATCAACCGCGTTACAAAATCCGTCATCGAAAACGGGGACGCATAAGCCGCATGCACATCGAACCCTGGAAAATTATCTCAACTGTCCGCCCGCGCAAATTCCTGCGCGTCGATACCTGTAAACTCCCCAACGGACGCCTCACCGAAAAAATCCTGCTCGAGTTTGGCACCTGGGCCACCATCATCGCCCTCACCCCTCAGCAGCAAGTCATCCTCATCCGCCAGTACCGCCACGGCGTTGGCAGAGTCATCTGGGAAATCCCCGGCGGTGTGATTGAAGAAAACGAAGACCCCATCGCAGGTGCCCGCCGCGAGCTGCTCGAAGAAACCGGCTACACCGCCCGCGCCATGATCGAAACCGGCTGCTTCTCCCCCAACCCCGATAACCACACCAACCAGATCCACACCTTCCTCGCCCTCGATGTCGAAAAAGTGTCCGCTCAAAACCTGGATGCCAACGAGCAGATCGACGTCTTCCCCACCCCGCTGGATGAAGTCCTGCGCATGTCCCACGCTGGCGAACTGCCCCACATCATGCAGGTCAGCGCCCTCCTCCTGGCGCTTTCCCACCTCGGGCGCATCCGCTGACCCATGCGCCTCTCCCGGATTTTTACCGCCTTCAAAGCTGTCCCCCAGCTGGGTCCTGAGCAGGTCGCCCTCAACGCCCTCTACCGCCTCGGCCTGGCCAGCGGTCATTACCGCCGTTCCATCCTGCCGCCGAGCCCTGCCCCCATCCAGACCGGCAGCCTCCGCCTGCACCCGCTCTTCAGCCTCCCCGCCCCCACCACCCAGCGCGACACCCACGGCGAAGCAGGTCTGACCCGCCTCTGCACCCAGGCCGATGAAATCGCCGCCGGGAACGTCCGCCTCTTTGGCGCTGAGCCTCTGCCCCTGCGTTTTGACCCGTCCGCCTCCCCCGCTCACTGGACCGCCTACGAAACCGGTCGCGCCGCGGCCCACCCCCCGCACGGTGATATAAAATTCATCTGGGAACCGGCCCGTTTCGGCTGGGCCTTCACCCTCGGCCGCGCCTACCACCTCACCGGCAGCGAAACCTACCCCGCCGCCTTCTGGCGTCTGTTCGAGGATTTCGAGCGCGCCAACCCGCCCTACTTTGGCCCAAACTGGATGTCTGCTCAGGAAGTTGGCCTGCGCCTATTGGCCTATATCTGGGCCGCGCAGGTCTTCGCCCCCTCCGCCCATTCCAGCCCCGCCCGCCTCGCCGCCCTTGCCATCTCCACCGCCGCGCACGCCGCGCGCATCCCCGCCACACTGCCCTACGCCCGCTCCCAAAACAACAACCACCTGCTCACCGAAGCCGCCGCGCTCTACACCGCCTCCCTCGCCCTGCCCACCCACCCGCTCGCCGCCAACTGGCAGCGTGACGGGTGCAAATGGCTCGACTGGTGCTTCACCCGCCAGATCGACACCCGGGGCGAATACGTCCAGCACTCCAGCAACTACCACCGCCTCATGCTGCACACCGCGCTCTGGCTGCACACCATCCAGGATAGTTCCGCCCCCGCCATCTCCACCCTCGCCCGCCAAAAACTGACTCTCGCCTCCCACTGGCTGCTGCAGCGTCTCGACCCCGCCAGCGGCGGTCTGCCCAACCTGGGTGCCAATGATGGTGCCCTCATCCTGCCCCACTCCAGCTGTGATTTTGACGATTACCGCCCCCTCGCCCAGGCAGCCGCGCGCGCCTTTCTCGGCTGCCGCCTGCCCCCCGGCCCCTGGGATGAACTTTCCCTCTGGCTCAACCTGCCGCTCACCCCTGAACAGGCCCTCGTCCCCGCCCTCCCCGCCAACCGCCTCCACGCCTCGCACTCCTGGGCCGACCTGCGCGCCGTCAATTACACCTCCCGCCCATCTCACGCCGACCAGCTTCATCTTGACCTGTGGTGGCGCGGCCTCAACCTCGCCCGCGATGCCGGTACCTTTTTCTACAACGCGCCGCCTCCCTGGGATAACCAGCTCACCAGCGCGCTCGTCCACAACACCATCACTGTCAACGCACTCGACCAGATGACCCGCGCCGGGCGCTTTCTCTACCTCGATTGGCCCGCCGCCGAACTCCAGCCCCTTGAAACCGGCCCGCATTTCCTCATGCGCCAGCGCGCCTCCAGCCAGGCCTATGCCCGCCTCGGCCTGCGCCACCAGCGCACCGTCACCGTCTTCAACGATCAGCGCTGGTTGGTGCAGGATGATCTCAAAAACACCTCCGCCCGCTCCCGCACCTGCCGCCTGCACTGGCTCCTGCCAGATTGGGAATGGAAACTGGACCAGGCCGAAAAGACTCTGACCCTCGCCCTGAACTCCCCCCACGGCTGGCTGACTCTCGCCGTCTCCAGCACCCTGCCGCTGCACCGCGCCGGTCTGTTGCGCGCCGGTGATCTACTCACCGGTCAGGCCCTGCTCTCACCTGTCTTTGGCTGGCACTCGTCCACCTACTCCGTCAAAGTCCCCGCGCTTTCGCTCGCAATCGAAGTACAATCAACTTCGGACTTCACGCTTACCACTGAATTTACCTTCCCGGCCCTGCCGGATCAGGACTGACCGCCTTCATGCACATTCTGCTCATTCACCAGGCCTTCGCGGCCATCGACGAAGCCGGAGGCACCCGCCACCACGAACTCGCGCGCTTCCTCGTCGGCAAAGGTCACCAGGTCACCGTCATCGCCAGCCCGGTCAGCTATCTCACCGGCGCCGACTCGCGCAAATCCGCCCAAACCATCGATGGCGTCACCATCCTGCGCGCCGCAACTTACAACGCCCTGCACAAGTCCTTCGTCCACCGCGTTCTCGCCTTTATCTCCTTTATGATCTCATCCTTCCTCATCGGCCTGCGCGTCAAAAATGTGGACGTGGTCTGGGGCACCTCCCCGCCCATTTTCCAGGGCTTCACCGCCTGGGCTCTGGCCCGCCTCAAACATGCCCGCTTCCTCTTTGAAGTCCGCGACCTCTGGCCCGATTTTGCCATCGCCGTCGGCGTGCTCAAAAACCCGCTCCTCATCAAACTCTCGCTCTGGCTCGAGCGCTTTCTCTACAGCCACGCCGACCAGATGGTCGTCAACAGCCCCGGCTATATGGATCACGTCCGTTCACGCGGCGCGCGCTCCGTCGAACTCATCCCCAACGGCGCCGATCCTGCCATGTTCAACCCGCTCGACACCGGCGAATCCTTCCGCCAGGCCCACGGCCTCGGCAATGCCTTTGTCGCCCTCTACGCCGGCGCGCACGGCATCTCCAACGACCTGACGGTCGTGCTGGATGCCGCCCAACTGCTCGATATGGACCATATAAAGATCGTCCTGCTCGGCGACGGCAAGGAAAAAGCCAACCTGCAGGCCCGCGCCGCCAAAATGAACCTGAAAAACGTAATCTTCGTCCCATCCGTCCCCAAGAACGAGATGGCCCTCGCCCTGGCCGCCGCGGATGCCTGCATCGCTATTCTCAAACCGCTCGAAGCATACAAAACCACCTACCCAAACAAAGTCTTTGACTACATGGCCGCCGGGCGTCCCGTCGTGCTCGCCATCCAGGGCGTCATTCAAGAAGTCGTCGCCACCGCCCACTGCGGAGTCTGCCCCGCCCCCGGTGACCCCCAGGCCCTTGCCCTCGCCCTCCAATCCCTCGCCGCCAACCGCCTTCAAGCCCGCGAACTCGGCCTCAACGGCCGCCGCTACCTCGAAGACCACTTCGCCCGCGCCCCCCTCGCCCAAAAACTCTGCACCGTCTTCGAAGAACTCGCATAATGTCTCTAGTTTCACTTCTAAAACATTAACCGCGAAGATATCAGAGAGCCCAGAGATTTTTCGTATTTCCGCCCGGGCAATTCAAAACGGTGAAAACCATCCTGAATTCTGCCAAGAAACGAAGGAAAATCGTATTGCGTAGCATGCCCCGCACGTGGAGTTTTCGCCGGTCTTTGGCGGCCTGCATTTGGCACAAAACTCCACATAAAAACCGTTTGTCTCCCCCTTCCGATTTTGACCGAAGGTCGGGGGCCGGGGGTTCTTTCACTCCGCATGTTCCTGGCGGAGCTGGTTAATAACCGGCAAGGTAACACATCGTGAGTAAATGTGGTTTTTTTATGACTTTTCTCAGTGACCTCCACGCTCTCCGCAGTAACCAGGTTTTTACCATGAGATCCTC